>JAEYXN010000089.1 GCA_023431285.1 Bacteroidota bacterium | reverse complement strand
ATGCTGCCGGCGGTTACTCGGCCGATGAATGCCGGTTGTGAATCGTGATCTTGTTAAGGTCGATCTCCTCGTCTTCGCTCTCCCCATAAAACGACGAGTCGAAGTCGTCAATAAGAAGACGTTCCCCCTTCTGCTTTTTAGGTTTGTCGAAAGTAAGGATCAGGGCTGGCAGAAGGATCAGGTTGGTAAACATTGAGATCACCAACGTCACAGAGGTCAGAAGTCCGAGGGCAATTGTTCCGCCAAATGACGAGAAGGTGAAAATGATGAACCCGGCGAATAACACGATTGACGTGTACATGATGCTTTTTCCGGTTTCAAGAATGCTTTCGCTCACAGCAACAGGAATGAAGAAATTGTTCGAAAGAATTTCCTGACGATATTTCGCGAGAAAGCGAATTGAGTTATCGACGGAAATCCCGAAGGTGATGCTGAAGATCAATGCTGTGCTTGCCTTGAGCGGGATGTCGAAGAATCCCATCAGACCTGCGGTGATCATCAACGCCAGTAGGTTTGGAATCAGTGAGATGACAATCATCCTTACGTTGGCAAAAAGAATCGCCATTGAAAGTGTGATGAGCAAGAACGCGAGGAGAAGACTTTCCTGTAAATTCGCTACCAGGAACTTGTTTCCTTTGATAAATATCTTCGTCGATCCCGTTACGGAGGTTACAATGGAGTCGCGGTCTGAAGAAACGAAGATCTCCCGCATTCGTGGCTCTATGGCTCCGTGTACCAATGAATCGAGGCGTTCCGATCCGATGTCGGCAATCTGTGAGGAGATCCGCATCTTGGTGAAAGAGGAATCCACAAACGACTTGAAGAGACCGCTGTTATCCGTCTGGCCTTTCATGTATCTCAGGATGAATGCGCCTTCTGTTTTTGAAGGAAGTGTGTAACGCGCGGGATTGTTATTGTAGAAAGCCTGCTTCGATGCTTTGACAAAGCTCAGCAGCGAGACCGGTTTGGATACCATCGGCAGAGAATCAAGGAAGGATTCAAATTCTTCCACTTTCGCAAGGTTGGCCACATCCAGAACGGGCCGCCGTTTCTTGGTGATGAACTCAACAACGACTTCAAGAGGCATGATGCCGCTGAAATTCGCCTCGAAGAATTTAAGGTCTTTCTTTACCTGACTTTCTTCGGGAACATCGTCGACCATGAACGAAACTGAGCGCAGTTGCCATATTCCGATTGCTGAGACGACAGCAATGGCGACTGACAGCAGGTAGATGAGTGGACGTTGACGATGAACGAGTATGTCAATGGAAGCAAGGAATGATCCCATTCGTGGGAATGTCAGGTGGCGAAGGTGTTTCTCCGTAGGAACCGGGAGCCACGAAAAGATAGTGGGGATCATGATGAGGCTCACCAGGAACAACACCATGATATTTATTCCGGCTACAATACCAAACTCGCGAAGGATCGTAATATCTGTAGCGAGCAAAGTAAGAAAGCCGATAGCTACAGTCAGGTTCGTGAGGAACGTTGCGAGCCCCATCTTCTGTACGACAACAGAAATGGCGGTGTACTTGTCTTTCGTCTTTGCGAATTCAAGATGGTATTTGTTCAGCAGGTAGATCGCATTAGTAATTCCCAGGGTTACAATCACAGGTGGAATCAGTCCTGTCAACAGGGTGACCCGGTATCCGAAAAGCGAAAGCGTTCCCAGTGTCCAGATAACGACGATACAGATAATAATCATTGAGAAAAGTACCGCACGGAAAGACCGGAAGAATGCAAACATGATAATACCAGTGATCAGAACAGATGCAATGAGAAAGACCTGCATCTCATTTCTCACGGAGTTTGCTACAACGGTACGGATATACGGAAGACCTGCATAGTGCAGTGTAACTCCCGTCTTTTCAGTGAATCTGGCTCCGGCTTCGTCCAGCAAATCTTTCAGAACTTCCCGCTTCGCGGAGTTCATCACTTCCTTCTGAACCGATACGAGCATCATCGTCGCGCCGTTGTCGCTATTGACCAACTGATTCATGTAGATCGGTTGATTGCGTGCAACGCCCAGGAGACTATCCAGTTGTTCCTGTGATTGTAATGTGTCGGGGAAGATGGGACTAAGATAGAACCGTGACTGAGCCGTATCTTTCAGGATCATCTTCAGCATGGGCAGCGAGATCACCTCATTCACTCCTTCGATCTGCCGGATCTCGCGGGTCATTTCTCCGAAAGCCACGAAATTTCTAAAAGTGAAAACTGAGCTGTCTTTCATCCCCACAGCAATGATGTTTCCGTCTTCGCCGAACTGCTCGCGGAATTTTGTGAGCGTCACCATGTCCGGGTCGTTCGGGGGAACCGTCCTGGCGAAGTCATAGCTCATCTGGACTTTGCTGGCATACCAGGCCATAACAACAGTTGTCAGAGCTATGATGATGATGAATGTTACCCTATAGCGAATGATCAGCTCAGCGATCCGGTTCCACATACTCTATGTATCGGTTGAAATTAACTCAAGAGGGCAAAGCTAATCATTTTTGATTTGTGAGGAGCTGTAGAGTATGATGAGGTAAGTTTTCGTCCAAGGATGCATTTTGCGGCGGAATTGGCGGAAATATCATTGCAAGTCAAATGGCGGCGGGTTGCCGTGAGGTGGATGGTGTGTATTAAACTGATATCCCTTTCAGCTTTCGGTATAGCCCGATGGCGTGCTTGTCCGTCAGCCCGGACACGAAGTCAAGGACAATCCGCAAAGTTGAATAAGTATCTGGTGTAGCCAGCAATCCATTTCGAATCTCGCTGGGAAACAGGAGGGCGATATTCGAGTATTTTCGGGGTATTGAAGATTTCTTTTCCGACTGCGACAGATACGAGGCAGCGATGATAAATTCATGCAGCAAGCCTGGCAACACTTCGTGACCAGCAGCTTCGATTTCGATTACCTGGCGCGATCGATAAATCTTTTCCACGGAAGTCCTGGAGATCTCCTCAAGCATTTTTTCTGAGATACATTTGTCGGTAAGTGCTTTGTCGAATTGACCGTTCAGAATTTCCTGTTCATGCGAGAGGAAAATATCGGTACACTGGTCTACCAGTTTGTTTATCGCCATCGCTCTGAGGATGGAAATTTGCTCATTGCGTGAAGGCAGCGCCTCCAGCTTATTACGGTTAAAGTCAACGCCCAGGATAGGCGCCAGAAGGTCAACGGTTTCTTTGAAATCCACCAATCCGAGACGGCAGCCATCTTCCAGGTCGATGATGCTATAGCAGATGTCATCCGCCGCTTCCACGAGGAATGCGAGAGGATGCCGGCGCCACGAACCGTTGCTTGCGCGAATCAGCCCTAGATCCTCAGCGATCTGTTCAAAGGATTCCTTCTCACTTTGGAAAAAGCCAAATTTTTTTTGACTCTTTCTTCCCCGTTCAGGCTGATTGGAGGAAGAGCATGGATATTTTGTGAACGCGCCGAGTGCTGCGCCGGTTAATCTTAAGCCGTCATTGGCGTTAAGCAGCCTAAAGCCTTGTGCGTTACCTTCGAATCTAGTTAGGTCGTTCCATTCGGCTTCAGTTACTTGTTCTTTAAATTTTAGTCCGGCCTCTGAACCGGAGAAATAATCTGCTAATGCTGCTTCTCCCGCATGTCCAAACGGAGGATTACCTATGTCGTGGGCCAAGGCCGCCGCAGCGGTGACAGCACCAAAATCGAACATGGAAAGGTTCTGTAAATTTTTGTGACGTTGAATAATCACTTCACCGGCCTTTCTTCCGAGTGAACGCGCCACGCTTGAAACCTCGAGGCTGTGGGTAAGCCGCGTATGAACAAAGTCGAACTCAGGAAGCGGATGAACCTGCGTCTTGTCCTGCAGTCGACGAAATGGATGTGAGAAGATGATCCGATCGTAATCCTGCTCGAAAGCGCTGCGAGACTGTTCGGCAGCATTGGCTTTCTTTCCCAGTCGTCGCGTCGACAATAATCTATCCCAATCCATGGCCAATATTACTGCTTTCGGTTAAAAGGGCAGGATCCTGATTCAAAAGTTTTCTGAGGATGTCGTACAATTCGGGGAGTGTATTCTTGAAGTCAACCGGACGCTCAAAGAAGTTTTCCACAGCGACACTGAAGAATTCGTGAACATTGGTGCAGGCATACGCGCGAATGAATCCGTCGCCATCCGGAGTGGTCGTATTGCAGTAGTTACGGGCAAAACGATCCAGTTTCTCCATCAGCTCCTCATCAAAGAATTGATACTCTTCATTCCTTACGATGTTTTCAAGGCGCAATGCGTGGGCCATTTCGTGCAGACCGACATTGAAGCTGTCGTTGGCGTAGATGTAACCGTCAATGAAGCTTTGCCATGAAAGAACAATGATTCCGAAAAGCGGATTTACTTCACCTTTATGGAAACGCTTGGTGATGGAAGAATAATAATCGTTGGGATAAACAAGAATAGTATGGAAATGCCGTAGATAAACATTGGGCAATCCGAATGTGAGCTGAACCGCCGATGCCGCGATAAGAACCTTTGCTTCAATCGTTACCTCGGCGACATTACGAGGAATGAATCGCTTACTATACAGGAAACGAACTACCTTCTTTTCGAAGACCGCCTTGTTGTCCGGCGAGAGCTTTTGATAGTATCTGAAATATTTTTGCAGAATGTCCTTGATCCGCTGCGGGACAGGAAGCACAGCACTGCGGATAGGCCCTGCCTTCTTCCCAGCGAACTCAATTTTTTTATTGAGACTCTTTCTGTATGAAATGTACAGTGTAGCGAAGAAGGCGAGGACCAGGAAATAGACCATTCACTATTTTATCTTCCGCAGGATATTGTTTATCGAGCACGCATCGACCAGTTTGGATCTGAGCTCATCGATCCGAAGGCGTTCCTGCTTCATTGTATCTCTGTCGCGAACGGTAACGGTGTTATCCTGAAGGGTCTGATGATCAATTGTCACGCAATAAGGTGTACCTACTGCATCCTGTCTGCGATAGCGTTTACCGATTGCGTCTTTTTCTTCATAAAAACATCTCAGGTCATACTTCAGCTCATTCATGACTTCCTGCGCTTTCTCAGGCAGGCCATCTTTTTTCACAAGTGGAAGGATCGCCACTTTGCTTGGAGCAAGAGGAGCAGGAATACGGAGCACTACGCGTTCACTTCCATCCTCCAGTTTTTCTTCGCGATAAGAGTTTGAAAGTATAGCCAGGAAGCATCTGTCGAGACCGATAGAGGTTTCTACGACATAAGGGATATAGCTTTGATTAGCTTCACTGTCGAAGTACTGCATCTTTTTGCCCGAGAATTTCTCGTGGCTCTTCAAGTCGAAATCCGAGCGTGAGTGAATGCCCTCGAGTTCCCGGAATCCCATAGGGAAATTAAACTGGATGTCGCATGCGGCCTTAGCATAGTGTGCAAGGTTCAAGTGATCGTGGTAGCGGTAATTGTCGTTGCCAAGCCCTAATGCATAGTGCCACCGCATTCTCTTTTCCTTCCAGTATTCATACCATTTTTGTTCTTCACCCGGCTTGACAAAGAACTGCATCTCCATCTGTTCGAACTCGCGCATCCTGAAAATAAATTGGCGTGCAACGATTTCATTCCGGAATGCCTTTCCGATCTGGGCGATGCCGAACGGAATCTTCATTCTGCCGGTCTTCTGCACGTTGAGGAAGTTTACAAATATTCCCTGTGCAGTTTCGGGGCGGAGGTAGATTTTGTTTGCATCGTCAGCGAGTGATCCGATCTCAGTGGAGAACATAAGGTTAAACTGACGTACTTCTGTCCAGTTTCTTGTGCCGGATATAGGGTCCGTTATCTCCAGGTCATCGATGATCTTTTTCATTTCCGACATATCGCCGGAACCCATTGCTTCTTTGAGACGCGCGTTTACTTCATCAATCTTTTTCTGGTATTCAACGACGCGCGGATTTGTAGTGACGAACATCGCACGATCGAAGTTCTCGAATCTCTTTGCGGCTTTCTCGACTTCCTTTTCGATTTTCTCCTCGAGCTTTTCAATGTAACCTTCGATGAGTTGATCGGCTCTGTATCGTTTCTTGGAATCTTTGTTATCGATCATTGGATCATTGAAGGCGTCGACGTGACCGGAAGCCTTCCAGGTGGTCGGGTGCATAAAGATCGCAGCATCAATTCCGACGATGTTGTCGTGCAGCAGCGTCATAAATTTCCACCAGTAATCCTTGATATTGTTCTTAAGCTCCGCACCATTCTGGCCGTAGTCATAAACGGCGCTGAGACCGTCGTAAATCTCGCTTGAGGGGAAAATGAAACCGTACTCCTTCGCGTGGGAGATAACGTTCTTAAAGAGGTTGTCTTCTTGAATTGCCATAGACGGCAAAGATAATATTCCGCAACCGCCGGCAACGGTCTGCCGGAAGTTTTTTAGTGCGCCGTAACTTAATGAGTGTTAGGTTATCGCGCGGGGAGAACGATGATAAAGGTTGATCCGAGCCCGGGCTGCGACTGAAGCTGTATCGATCCGGATAGTTTCATCAACGCCTCCTTCACAATGTACAGACCCAGGCCGGACCCTTTTGATTGTTCATTGGCGCGATAGAACATATCAAAGATGCGGGTATGGTACTCCGAAGCGATACCTTGGCCGTTGTCTTCCACCCGAAGGCACAGCACCTTGTCGCGTGAGTCTGTTTCAAGGCGGATGTACTGCATTTCCTTTCGACAATCGTGATAGCGGATCGCATTCGAGATCAGGTTCGACATAATCACCTTCAACCTGTTTTTGTCCGAATCGATCGTCATATCTTCAGGGATGTTCACCTGGAAATCTATGCGCTCCGCTTCCGGAGTGAACTTCAGACTTTCCCAGACTTCATGCGCCAGCGCGGCAAGATTTACCGCTTCATGGGTGATATCGAGGCGATTATTCCGGGAGTAATCGGTGATATCTTTGATGAATTTGTCAAGGGAATGCACGCGCTCCCTCATCATGTTGAGGTATTTCTTCAACTCCTCCGGGCTTTTTGTGTTGCTGGTGATGTTAATGAGGCCCATCAGTGAAGTCAGAGGCGCGCGCAAATCGTGGGAAGTGCTGTATACAAACCGGTCCAGCTCAGTGTTGGTTTTCTTCAGTTGATCATTTCTTTCCACCAATTGTCGACCATTATAATGATTCAGATTAATGAGAAGGGTGACACACATGACAGTTGCTGGTAGCGCAACCGAGAAGTTCACAACAATGTTGAGCCGCACCATTTGATCGCTCATCACTCTGTCTGGAATCAGGTTGACATCGAAGATGCAGGCCAGCAGGAAAAGCGCGTAGGTGAGGATTGAAAATCCCAGCGCGAGATGCCGTTCTTTTCTCGCGAAGATCGCGTAAGCCGCGACGGCGTTTGTGATAAAGAATACAAAGGTTCCGGCTTTGACAGTTTCGGTGGAAGCGAATACAAAGACGGCGAGATTAATTGTAGGCAACAGAATAAGATTAGCCACGCGATGACGACCTTTTCGATGCAATATGATTGATACAACGAGAGGTATAGGCGTCAGCAAAAGAAGTGGAATGGCTTCTTTGTCACCGGCAATCAAATGCGCAATGATGTAGATCACGCATACCAGAATGCCCATCAAAGCCATATGTCCGGAGAGCATGGCCTGCTTAAACTCACCATAGGAAGAAACATATTTATTTCGGCCGATGATAAGGTTTCTGAACAAACGTCTAAAGCCCATTTATAAACTGAATACGAAACAAAGGTATAGGGCTGTCGGATACGTGGTTTGTCTTTCAATTCGATCCCTGTATACGTGCAAGTTTTGGTCTGATTCAAGCAATTATGGCTGCCCGCATGTATCGCTGAAAATTGAATATATTCAGGCCTATGAAGCCACCTTTCGCCAAAATTGCGGTTGCAATCGCGTTTTCCCCCCGCATCCGGGCACTGCTTGCGGAGACTGCGAGGTTGAAAAAATTGTGGGACGCGCAATTGTGCATTATTCACGTCGGGACGAAGACTGAAGTGGAGGAAAACCTGCTCAAAGAGCATCTTCAGGCGGTGGGTTTGACAGAACACACTGATATCCGAATATTCTGGGAGCACGGAAAACCCAGCGAAAAGATCCTGTCCAGATGTAAGAAAGAATCGGTGGATCTATTAATTGCCGGGGCGTTAAAAAAGGAGAAGCTGATCCAATACTATTTGGGCACAGTCGCAAGAAAAATCCTACGCAAGGCGGATTGCTCTGTGTTAATGCTTACGGATCCCAAAAATGAGCCGCAGCCTTTCAGTAATGTCGTAGTAAATGCTGAAGACAACAAATACGTACAGGACGCATTAAGAACTGCGATATCTGTCTGCAATTATGATGGAGCCCAATGGCTGCATGTAGCCCGGGAGTTGAAGCTTTATGGATTAACAATGTCGGCTTCGGAAAACTATTCGGAAGAGCAGTATGAAGACGTACGCCATTCTCTGGTGAGGGACGAAATTGCTGAAGTACAGAAAATGCTTCAGGATATTCCCCACGAAAGCGTGAAACTTAACATAAAGCTACTCGCGGGAAAATCTGGCTTTGAACTCGCGAAGTTTGCCCGGAAGAAGGGTGCGGACCTGTTGATCGTTGGCGCTTCGCCGAGGCGTTTTTCCCTGTTTGATCGCGTTTTTACTACCAATCTCGAATACATTTTTGCTGACCTTCCCACGAACTTATTGATCGTACACCCAAGGAAGGAGGGTCGGAATGGGTAGTCTCGGACACGCAGATGTCGTTCAGC
>JAEYXN010000103.1 GCA_023431285.1 Bacteroidota bacterium | reverse complement strand
ATCTTTAGCCGCTCAACAATGTATGAAAACTCGCCGTCCATCCAGGTCAGGATATTGCACACCTTGTTGAATGCCCTGCGCTGATAATACATATTAGTGGCGTAGAGCTTAAGCAAGTACTGCCAGTCATTCCACCAGGTGTGCCTGCTGTGGCGCTTCCAGGTCAGCGGCTCGTAGAATTCTTTCGCTATTCCGGGAAGATTGTAAATATCGGCACCCCAGACACACCAGTTCAATTCTTGGAACTTATTCTCTGCCACCCATCGGTACATAAGGGGAGAAAACTGATGAATAAAAACCTTATTGTATTGTAACGTATCCCCTACCAGTTGTGAAAACGCATCGGAACCAAATCTCGCATATGGGATCGGATGCGTAACCCGCTTCAACGTCGATTCATTGGTGCGAACGATACAATTGTTTTCCCTTTCAATCCCAAGCTCGACCAGGTTAGAATAGAAACGATCTGAAAACTTGCTATCAGGAAGAATGTGCAGGTTCATTATTGTTTACCGATCAGTCTGGAGAAATCGATTTGCCTGAGGTCATTCCGATACACCCACCAAAGTATACCGCCACACGCCACCAGGTAGAATGTATGCAGTATGACAGGGTACTCCTTCCCGTAGAGAGGTTCCAATACCACTACAAGGAGGAAAAGCAGTAAAGGGGCGCTTACGATCTTATGGAAGTTAAATTGAAAAGTGAATCTCTCTCTGATAGTGTACTTCAGAAGGATGATCTCTGCTACTGCGCTTACTCCTGTCGCTGCGACTACACCGTAAATGCCCCAGGTACGCACGAGGAGGATGATAAACCCGATCTTGATGGCGGACACAAACAAATAGATAACCGGAAGAGGTTTTGAATGTTTTAGAATACCATAAGGCACTGCGAAGTAAAGGCGTATAGCCCTGAAGATATAGATCACAGCCAGATAAGGAATATATTCTGTGGCGCGATGATAGTCCTCCCGGGCAATGAAAGTTTCTATGGCCCATGGAAAGGAAAGTATACACAAACAGATAATCACCATGATCACTGATGTGAAGCCATGATAGTAACGATTCACCTCCGGCGTCGATCTCTTTTCTTTCTGAGCCATAATGGTACTGACGATGCGCGGATAAAAAGAGTTATGCAAGCCATTCAGCAAAAATTCAATGACCAGCAAACACTTCAGCCCAAAGTCGTACACACCGATAGTGCTGAGCGAGATATAAAACCAGAGCAGAATACGGTCGAAGTAGTTAATGACCCATTGTAATATCTGGTAGATAAAAGTGTAAAGATTGAAGCTAAAGGATGAACGAAGGAGCGGATAATTAAAATGAATACCGAACTCACGAAAGATTCTTTGAAGCGCCCATATTCCCATGATCAACGCAGCGATAAATCTTCCACCTACCGGACCAGCAAGACTCAGAGGGAACATGTAAAGACCTGCGATCGTGACGCTCATGATGATGGCAAAGAAGCATATGTTCGACCAGAAAAAAACTTCCGGGCGCTCACGGCTTTGCACAAGATTACTATGAACCTTAAACAGCGCCTGAAAGATACCTGTCGCCGAAGCAAGGAGACCATAAGGATAAAAGCTCAACGAACTCTCAGAGAAGAATGCTTTGAATAACAGATCTCCGGACAAAGTCATCACGGCTGCCACCACTGCACCGATCATTAGCATGAGGAAGAATGCAGAGCTAACAAACGAGGCAAGCTTGGGTGGATCATGCTTAAACTCATGGAAGTGGATGTACAGTGAAATATCGAAGCTATATGTCGTTATATACTGTATCAGCAGGGTAAACGACAGGTAGATGGAAAGCGCCCCCAGATCCGCTGTCGACAGATTCACCGAATAGAACGGCAGGAGAACCACAGCGCTCAGCACCGGAAGCGATCCCGCGACAGTATAGATGAATGAGCTCTTGAGAAAATTCCTGCTGATCCGGATCATGAATGGCAAAGCGTAAAAATACCACCGTTTTAAGTAAATGCAAGGATAAGCAGATGTGCCGGCACTGATTAAAGATCCCAACGATTTCGCTAGCTTCGGGCCATGAAGAATGTATTGGTTTTGGTTTTGAGCAACCTGAGGCATGACGCCAGGGTTACACGGCAGGTAAACTGGCTGAAAACCAAATTCAGCGTAACTGTGATGTGCTTTGATGCTGACATCGAAGGTGTCGAGATCATAAAAGTGAAACAAACCCAACTGACACCCTTTCGAAAAGCAGCCTTGGGAGCTGCACTTATCACGCGTCAGTACAAACTCGCATTATCCATCTTTCATGACTACGGCAACACACTCCGTCAACTAAAGGAGCGGTCATGGGACCTGGTGGTTGCCAACGATATCGACACGCTGCCAATGGCCTTCGATGTAAAAGGTAAAGGCAAGGTAATCTTTGATGCACATGAATATGCGCCGCGCCATTTCGAAGACAAGCGCGTATGGAGAATGTTCTTCCAGCCACTTTATGTCTATCTGTGCCGACAATATCTTCACCTCACTGACGGAATGCTCACCGTTGGACAAGGTCTCGCGGATGAGTACCGGAAAGAATTCGGGGTCAATCCTGTGATCATTACCAACGCGGCATCGTATCACGAACTCACGCCGTCCGAAGCGCGCCCTGATAAGATCCGACTTATCCATCATGGCATAGCGAACCCCTCAAGACGCATCGAGTTGATGATCGACATGATGGACCTGCTGGACGAACGATTCACTTTGGATTTGATACTTATGACTTCGGATTTCGCGTCAGGCAAGACAAAGGCATACATCAATGGTCTGAAAGAAAGAGCGACGAAAAATCCCAGGGTGAGGATCCTTCCCGCTGTGAAGAGTGCTGAAGTCGTCGCTACCATCACAAAGTATGACATGGGCGTTTTCATCATCCCGCCGATTAACTTCAACTACGCGAATACGCTTCCTAACAAGCTGTTCGACTTCTTACAAGCACGATTGGGAATCGCGATCGGGCCAACACCCGAAATGGCTGCGATTGTAAAATCGTATGACGTGGGTGTTGTAGCGGATGATTTCACTGCGGAAGCGCTGGCGGCACGTCTACGAAACCTGACCCACGAGGACATTGTACGTTTCAAGACCAACGCATCGTTCGCTGCGCGGGATCACAATGCCGGGAAGAACGGTGAGCGATTCAATGAATTGATCGACCGGTTACTCTAAGCTGGTGATTATCTCCACCAGAGATCTTGTCAACGCGCGCCTTGAGAATTTGTCTGCAGCTGCGGATGCTCTGGTATGAAAATCTCCTCGTACCCACTCGGCGTAGAGCGCACTGAGTTGTGCAACAAGCTCTGGTGTCTTGCGGCCGTCCAGTATGGTCCCCGTTGCAGTTTCCTTTAACATCATCGCTGCATTACCATCTTCAGGGCCAGTGCCCAAAACAGGCAAGCCCGTTGCCAGATATTCAAAAAGTTTTCCGGGCATGTACCCCTCAGCATCCCTGTAACCTGTGAGTATGATTAATAACAAAGACGACTCTTCATAATAGGCCATGAGCTCATTGTGAGAAACGGGAGCTGTGAAGGTAACAAGCTTTGCGAGCGCGGGATCACCTGCGACGTAGGCACGAACCTCGGGGTGGACATCTCCAATAAAATTCACTTCGGCAGCGGACGCAAATCCCATATCGGCGGAAGCCAGCTGTTTCACCGCGAGCAGTAACGGTCGTGGGTCACACTTTTCATTGACAGTACCGACATGCCTCATCAGAAACTTTTGTGAGCGCCTGATAGTCATTCCGCGAAAGTCGTCTTCGTCAAAACCATTGGTTACCAGATCCACTTTTCTTTCGCCAAGCTCAGCAAACTTTCTTGCGTAGAACGGTGTGATGGTGATCACCTTATCGGCACGTTGCAAGACGGCTTTTTCAAGATACCGGTGAAGATAGCGGGCCATCTTCCCCGCTTTCAGAGTATCGAGCAGTCCCCACGTACTCCATGGATCTCGAAAGTCGGCGATCCACCGAAGCGATGGATTCCTTTTCCGAAGTTTCCACCCGATGAGATGCATGCTATGTGGCGGACCCGTTGTGATGATAACCTTGATCCCTTTGTCCCTGATAAAATCATTGAGAAACTTCACTGACGGCCTCACCCAAAATACCCTGGGATCAGGGATGATCAGGTTTCCCCGTATCCAAACAGCAAGACGTCCTGGAATGGATGTGTTGGAGGAGGTAGACACCATCGATCCTCCAGTCTTTCCGGAGGCCTTCTGAAAAACTCCGTATGGCTCCCATATAGGAAAATGAATCACCTCCGCTTCCGGCGGAACATCGTTTAATAATGATTCATCACGAAGATTAAACGAAGGATTCTCAGGCGTGAACACGTACGGCGTGTAGCCAAACTGTGGGAGGTACTTCACGAATTTCAACCAACGCTGTACTCCACTGCCTCCGCTTGGCGGCCAGTAATAGGTGATGATCAGAACATTTTTTTCACTCACGAATCAGATGAATTTGACTGGCCGAAAGATTCCACCCACTCTACAATATTATCAATTTCAGACGGATGGAACCACTTCATATTCGGATCTCTTTTGAACCACGTGAGCTGACGCTTCGCATACCGGCGTGAATTCCTTTTCAGAAGTCGTATCGCCTCATCCCTGTCGTACAACCCATCCATAAAACCAAAAATCTCCTGGTACCCAACAGTCTGCAATGCCTGATGTTCTCGAAATGGATATAGCTGCGCCGCTTCATCGAACAATCCCTGCCTGATCATGTCGTCCATTCTTCTGTCTATGCGCGCATACAATTCATCACGAGCGATATTCAATCCGATCATAATGACATCGAAATCGTGCACGTTCTTTTTCTGGTTCCTGAATGACTTGATCGAAGCGCCAGTCCCTATCCTGATTTCCAAAGCTCGGATCAGCCGATGTGGATTCATGCGGTCCAGCTCCTGCAAAAGCTCCGGATCGTTCTCTTCCATCTTTTGCTGAAGCCATTCGATTCCGAACTGCTCGAAATTCTTGATTAGGTCTACACGAATCTGCGGATCCACTTCAGGGATTTCATCAAACCCTGTCGTCACTGCCTGAATATAAAGACCAGAGCCCCCGCACATGATCGCGTACTTCCGACGACTCAGGATTTCCTGAATGACTTTCGTAGCATCTTCACCAAACTGCGCTGCGTCATATTCCTGGTCAATCGACATGGTGTCAATGAAATGATGAGGAACAAGGCCCAGTTCCGCCGCCGATGGTTTGGCGGTTCCGATCGTCATTTCACGAAAGAATTGTCTTGAATCCGCAGAGACGATTTCCGTACTGAGCTTTTGCGCAAGACTTATGGCAAGAGCGGTCTTACCCACCGCGGTCGGGCCAGCGATAACGATAAGTGCCTTTCTGGGTTCTTCCTGCGACATAAGGACGCAAAATAAAACAGTTTGGGCATCAAACGCGCATCTCTTTCAAGGAGGCCTTTAACTTACCATGGTTGTCGACTGATCTCCAAGGGAATACCGTCCCAACCGCTGACCATCTTCGCGAAAGAGCTTTTTTTACTAACTTGCCACCCAAATTCTAAGTCATGATCAAGTACACGATTCAGTTCCTGACGAAGCTCGAAGATATGATCGCCGAATCCGACTATACCCTTCGTTATGAAAAGGGAAACTTCAAATCGGGTTTCTGCCTGCTGAAAGACCAGAAAATCATGATCATTAATAAGTTCTTTACGACGGAAGGAAAAATCAACGCCCTTCTTGAGATTCTTAAGTCGGTGAAGCTGGACCCTGCCCGTTTCACTGAAAAGAGCCTCAAACTTTACGAAGAAATTACAACCACTCAACAGTCCGCTGCCGCTTGAACGTAACGTTTCTCGGTACGGGCACCTCACAGGGCGTCCCGGTCATCGGGTGCCGGTGCCCGGTATGCATTTCACTCGACTTCAGGGATAAACGCCTTCGTACTTCTATTCATATTACTGTCGATCAGCAAAGCATCGTCGTCGATACTGGTCCTGATTTCCGGCAGCAGATGCTTCGAGAAAATATTTCCAGGCTAGACGCCATTGTCTTCACTCATGCCCACCGCGATCACACGGCGGGGCTAGACGATGTAAGGCCATTCAACTTCATGCAGCAGATGGATATTCCTGTATTCGGAACGTCGCCGACGCTGGATCAGCTTCGAATTGAATACGCGTACGCATTTCATCCCAACGCGTACCCGGGACTTCCCCGCCTTACGTTAAAAGAGATAAACGAAGATGCATTCACTATCAACGGAACGTCTATCCTGCCGCTTCCGGTGATGCATCTCAAGCTTCCGGTGATGGGATTCCGTATCGGTGACTTCAGCTATATCACGGACGCGAATTTCATTTCAGATGCCACGCTGGAAAGACTGAAAGGAACTGATGTACTTGTCCTGAATGCTTTGCAGCGCGAACCACATGTTTCTCACTTCAGCCTCGGTGAAGCATTGAAGATGGTAGAGATCATTTCACCGAAGCGCGCGTTTCTTACCCATATCAGTCATAAACTGGGCGTTCACGCCGTGGTGCAGAAAGAGCTTCCTGCAAATGTGACCCTTGCATTCGACGGTCTGCAACTCGAACTTTAGTCCTGAAACCCGGGACTGACTGACATTCAAAATAAAAATACGTGCACAACAACTACTATTTCCTCCGACAGATCTCTGCATCACTGGAGAAGGTGTTGACCGGCACGATCATTTCTGAATGTTACAGTCAAAGTAAAGATGAAGTGATCTTTCGTTTCGAAACACATTCAGGTTCATTCTACCTGCGCGCAAATCTGAGCGCTACCCTAAGTCTGATATCCTTTCCTCAGAATGTGGAAAGGGCCCGTAAGAACAGTGTGAATCTTTTCGGAGAGGTGATCGGCTTCAGAGTGGTATCGGTTCGTCAGTATGAAAATGAAAGAAGCCTCTCCATCATTCTTGAAGACGGGAAGATCATCTTATTCAAGATGCATGGCAACAGAAGCAACGCTATCCTGTTTGAAAAAGGTGTGGCCTCGGTTCTGTTCAGAAACAATCTTCCTGCAGACAGTGAAATAAATCCGGATTCCCTCGACCGGAAGATCGACTGGAGTTATGAAGCGTTCCTTCCTCACCAGGACGAACCTGAAAAATTATATTTCACCTTTGGGAAAATGGTTTGGATGTATCTGAGGGAGCAGGGATTTTTCAGCACTACTCCGGAAGCGAAATGGCAGATGATCCAGCATGTCCGAAAACAGCTTGAAGAGCCGAAATACTGGCTTACACCTGTGAAGTCGTCGGTTCACCTCACCTTGTTAGAGTTCGCTAACAGCAAGCCTGCCGCAGGTGATGTTTTTCAGGTTGCTACGAGGTTTTTCGTCGCATTCACACAAGAGTATGTACTGGAGCGTGAACGAACCAACGCGATGGCTATCCTTCGCGCGAAGGTTAATTCAGGGACGAATTATTGTGAGAAGAACCTGGCGAAGCTGCTGGAGCTGGAAAGCGATAGCAGTTATCGTCAGTGGGCGGATCTTATCATGGCAAACATGCATGCCATTCCTCCTGGAAAAGAAAGTGTTCAGCTTCCGGATTTTTACCAGCCAGGGAGGATGATCGAGATTCGGCTGAAGAAGGATTTATCGCCACAGGCAAATGCGACCGCTTACTACCGCAAAGCGAAGAATCAGCACATAGAGATTGACAGACTAAAGCAGTCTATTTCGATGAAACAAAAAGAGCTGGAAGAGACTGTCAGGATAGCTGATGAGTTGGAGAAGATCACCGATCTGCGGGAGCTGCGAAAAAAAGTACAGACGTACGGGATCAAAAGCGTGAAAGAAGATCAGGAGGAGAATCTTCCTTACTTCGAATTTATCGTGGATGGCTTTAAAGTCTGGGTCGGACGCAACGCTCAGAGTAACGATGAGCTAACGTTGAAGTATGGTTACAAGGAAGATCTTTGGCTTCATGCGAAGGATGTTCCTGGATCGCATGTATTGATCAAGTATCAGTCGGGAAAAAAATTTCCGAAGGATGTTATCGAGAGAGCTGCGGAGATCGCTGCTTATAATTCGAAAAGAAAAACTGAAAGTCTTTGTCCTGTCATCGTGACGCCGAAAAAATTCATACGCAAACGAAAGGGCGATCCTGCGGGGGTTGTCGTTGTCGAACGTGAAGAGGTCATCCTCGTCGAGCCAAAACTCTGATATTGATCTTCTCAGATCAACTCTTTCATCGAAAAGAAATCACTGGTCATTTAGCGTCTTTTAAGAATCGGGGAGCTGGTCTCTTTGAATCTAATGAGTTTAAACAATTAATTACCATTAAGAGCCTGGGGTCGTAAACCCAAAGAGAGTGCTCCTGAAAGCACCATTTCGAAACAATTTCGGGGTGACACCTGGGCTAGCCCTGTCAGCGCCCAGTGGGCTTACAGAGCGTGCGTAGTGAGCTATGAGTGGGCTATGAGAGGGCTTATCTCACCCGAACAGCCGGTGCGGGACTGCCAGGCGGCCGGTTGGGATGCTAATAAAGCGTGACTTCTGCTCTTCTGCGGCGAACATATTCACCCTCAGAAAAGCAACAGTCCCATCTATTATGGACATACGCTGACCGGCAGCCTTGCCGACAGGCCGACAGGCTGACCTAAAGGGCGTTTCGCCCCGCCTACTTCACCACGTTAATCTTCAACGTGTTGGTGCGGGCTTTCTCATGGATTGGCATACTGGCCAGGAAGATGAACTTGTCGCCAGACTGAACGTGTCCTTCGCGTTTGAGGATTGCCTCCACGTCTGCGATGGTCTCATCAGTAGAATCCGTCTTATCATAGTGATAAGCGCGGGTACCCCATACGAGGTTCATCTTGTTAATGAGGCTTCTGTTACCCGTGAACACGAAAATATTTGCATCAGGACGATGAGATGACGATTTGAAAGCAGTGTATCCAGACGAAGTCATACCTACAATTGCTTTCGCACCCACATCCTTTGCAAGCTTGCAGGCTGCGAGTACAAGACTGTCATTAATATAGATTGGTGATGCAGAATCCACTTCGCGGAATCTGAAATAGATGTTTGGATTTTTTTCGACAGATGCAACAGTGCGTACCATACTGCGAATTACTTCCACCGGATATTTACCTGCGGCGGTTTCAGCGGAGAGCATGAGCGCATCGGCTCCATCCATCACTGCGTTGGCCACATCGTTTGTTTCGGCGCGTGTAGGCCGTGGGTTCTCGATCATGCTTTCCATCATCTGAGTAGCGACAATCACAGGTTTACCCATGCGATTACACTTCTCGACGAGCATTTTCTGAACCATTGGCACTTCTTCCAGCCAGATCTCAACACCGAGGTCACCACGTGCAACCATTACTGCATCAGTGGATGCGATGATCTCATCGATGTTACTGAGTGCTTCAGGCTTTTCAACTTTGGCAACTATCCTTGACTTGGAATTATTCTTATTCAGTATCTCACGCATTGAGTCGATGTCGTGCGCACGACGCACAAAAGAAAGAGCGATCCAGTCCAGGTCCTGCTTTATACCGAACTCAAGATCACGAAGATCTTTTTCTGTCAATGAAGGCGCGGAGACTTTTGAGAATGGAAGGTTGATACCTTTTCTGGATTTGAGAGGACCACCATAGACGACCTCGGTGACCACTTCAGTTTCTTTTACCCCTAATACTTTCAGTTCAATTTTACCATCGTCGACGAGGATCATATCACCAGGCTTGACGTCGCGAGGGAGTTCTTTATAAGATGTGCTGGCGATCTCGCTGTTTCCGAGCACCTCCTTCGTGGTGATGACAAGTTTTTGTCCGCGTTCGATGACAATGTTAGGTTGCATTTCATTGATACGGATCTTCGGTCCCTGGAGATCCTGCAGCAGCGATACCGTTGTACCGAGCTCTTTATTAAGCTCACGCACATTCTGGATCACTTTCAAATGATCTTCATGCGATCCGTGAGAGAAATTTAATCTGAAGACATCTACTCCCTCGTTGATCAGCGCGCGCAGCATCTCCTTTGAGTTGGAAGCAGGGCCTACCGTGGCAACAATTTTAGTCTTGTTATAAGATAATTTATCTAGCATAGGTTTAAGGTATGACTTAAAGATTGGTTGGTACAGGAGAAAATAGGAAAGACATGATCAAAAAATAAAATTCGATTTGGATCTTAACCCTTCCATAGGAATGCTGGCGACCAGTTGTACATCCGGAATGTTCTTAAGAAGGTTAATCAGTTGTTGATCACTATACTGTTCTTCCATGGCCGCCAAAATTATAAAATCAAAATGAGGAAATTCAGGTATTAGAAAATACTTTCCGGGGTCATTTTCAGAAGCTTTGTTTTTGAACAGTTTCAAACGATTGTTAGGGCGTTCAAAGGCATAATAGGCGAACGATTTATCGTCCTTATTTTTGAAACCAACCACCAGGTCGGGCTGCTTGACCAGGGTCACTCCCATCAGCTGATTAATTTCCCATGCAAGCCGGTACCCCTTTAGAAAAGAGGTGAGGCCGATGAGCCGGAAATCATATTCGTAGTCGATGATTAATTTGGTGCGTTTCATACCAGTCTGGTCCTGATCATCATGAGGTCAACACTGCGAAACATCAGACGCATGATGCATGACATGACGAGCCGGCGAAGTAAATACATCTTCAGGAATATTATAAGAATGCCACTGGCACGTCATTTTTCGCATTTTCAGCAAGTTGCACCAAGATCAAAAAAGTTTGACAATATTGCCTTAAATCTCTTTCTTTGCACTGATTTTTAAATCACTAAACATTAAAAACATGTCTGAAATTGCACAAAAAGTAAAACAGATTATCATCGAAAAACTTGGCGTTGAAGAATCTGAAGTTACTCCTGAAGCTAGCTTTACCAATGATCTTGGTGCCGACTCTCTTGATACTGTTGAACTTATCATGGAGTTTGAAAAGGAATTCAATATCTCTATTCCAGACGACCAGGCTGAAAATATCTCCACTGTTGGCCAGGCAATTTCTTATCTGGAGCAGAACGTAAAGAAATAAGTATTCCCAGCCTTTAGCTACACAACACATCCCCTAGAAATGCAATTGAAGCGAGTAGTCGCTACAGGACTTGGTGCACTCACTCCCATCGGAAATACCCTTTCAGAGTACTGGAACGGCCTCAAAAATGGACAGAGCGGAGCAGCTCCTATCACACGCTTCGATTCAACTCTTTTTAAAACCAAGTTTGCCTGCGAGCTGAAAAACTTCGATATCGGCAACTTCATGGATAAGAAGGAGGCTCGCAAAATGGACCCCTTCGCACAGTATGCAATGGTTGCTGTGGACGAGGCAATAAAAGATTCAAACCTCCCGTTGACTGAACTCAACCCGAATCGCGTCGGCGTGATCTGGGGTTCAGGTATCGGGGGGTTACTGACTTTTCAGGAGGAAGTGAAGTCGTACACACGGGGCGACGGAACTCCACGGTTCAATCCTTTCTTTATTCCGAAGATGATCCCCGACCTCAGTGCGGGTCACATCTCCATTAAGTATGGATTCCGCGGGCCGAACTATGTAACTGTTTCAGCTTGCGCATCTTCTACAAACGCTCTCTACGATGCATTCACATTCCTAAGGCTCGGAAAAGCGGACATCATTGTGTCCGGAGGTTCCGAAGCAGCAGTGTGTGAAGCCGGCGTGGGAGGATTCAACGCACTAAAAGCACTCTCTGAAAGAAACGATTCTCCTCAAACCGCGTCTCGCCCGTATGATAAAAACCGTGATGGTTTTGTCCTCGGTGAAGGTGCAGGTGCATTGATCCTCGAGGAGTATGAGCACGCGAAGAAGCGCGGCGCGAAGATCTATGCGGAGATCGTCGGCGGAGGAATGTCTGCAGATGCTTATCATATTACCGCGCCGCATCCTGATGGAGCCGGTATCATTCAGGTAATGTATAATGCTCTGGAAGATGCAGGCCTTAAGCCGGAAGATATCGACTACGTCAACACACATGGTACCTCCACTCCTCTGGGTGACATCGGCGAGATCCGCGCCATCCAGAAAGTCTTCGGTGACCATGCCTACAAGATGAACATCAGCTCGACAAAGTCGATGACAGGTCACTTGCTGGGAGCCGCCGGAGCGATCGAGTCCATAGCCTGCATCCTGGCTCTCGACCAGTCTATAGTACCTCCGACGATCAATCACTTCGATGATGATCCGGACCTCGACCCAAGACTGAACATGACCTTCAACGAAGCCCAACAGCGCGAGGTAAAGGTTGCCTTGAGCAATACCTTCGGGTTCGGAGGCCATAACTTCTCGGTCATCCTCAGGAAGGTTTGATTTTCACATCACCTTTATCATTCCATTGGGTAGCGCCTCTGTTCTATTTCAACTTTTCTTTTAACTTAGCATCAGCTATAACTGATTGAAATCGCTTGGTTTGGAAAATTCTTAAGCTACCAAAAAGAAAACCTAAAAAGGACGACAAGCTGATAAGAGCGATCGAAAACATCGCCGGTATCACTCCCTCGAATATTGAATTATATAAGCTTGCTGTGGTCCATAGCTCTATTGCCAAGGAGAATGGCAGCGGCTTCAAGGAATCCAACGAACGACTGGAGTATCTCGGAGATGCTATACTCGGCGCAGCAGTAGCTGATTTCCTGTTCAAAAAATTCCCTTACAAGACAGAAGGGTTTCTCACTGAAATACGATCACGTCTCGTGAATCGGGAGGCGCTGAATCTGCTGGCAAGGAAGATCGGCGTAGGTAATATCGTTCAATACGATCAGAAGAATGCTCACTTGCAGCAGGTCATTCTTGGAAACACTCTCGAAGCTATCGTTGGAGCGATTTATCTCGATAAAGGTTATCTGCGAACCAAGAAGTTCGTCATTGATAAGCTGATCTCTCCCAACTACGATCTCGAAGAGCTTGTCAATTCTAACTCCAACTTCAAAAGCAAGATCATCGAATGGGCTCAGAGGGAAGGGAAGGAAGTACGTTTTGAGATCGTCAATGTGAAGAAAGGAAAAAACCACAAAGAGTTCACTGCGCAGGTTGTTGTTGATACCGATGCAATGGGAACGGGCTATGGAAATTCCAAGAAGAAAGCCGAACAGGATGCTGCATTCAAGACATGCGAAATGCTGAAGCTTCTTGACGACGAATAAGTCCCACACATCCTCTGTCAACCTACCATAAGATAGCTTAATCCCGGCCGTGAATACCCCTAAAGCCCGGAATCTCCTATTGGTATTTAATATATCGTATTAAATATTTAATATTCGCTTTCTCGTAACATGATCCGCATAGCTGGCGCTTCCTTAAATCAGATTCCTATTGATTGGAATAACAATACTTCCAACATCATTGCTGCTGTTGCTGAAGCAAGACGGCAGAACGTTAAAATACTCTGCCTCCCTGAGTTATGCATCACAGGATACGGATGTGAAGATTGGTTTCTCAGTGACTGGGTGTGTCAGCGGGCGCTGGAAGAGTTGAAAATTATTCAGAGACAATGTGAAGGGATCACTGTTTCCATCGGCATACCTGTCCGCGTAGGCTCCTTCATCTACAACGGTGCGTGTGTTATCAGTGACGGAAAAATACTCGGCATCACCTGCAAGCAGTTTCTTGCCCGAGATGGCGTGCACTACGAGCCTCGTTGGTTCCATGCGTGGCCTGCCAATAAGACTGTAGACTATGTGATCAGCGAAGAGACGGTACCCCTGGGCGACGTGGTGTATATGGTCGACGGAGTAAGCTTCGGGTTCGAGATCTGCGAAGACGCATGGCATAAAACAAAAAGA
>JAEYXN010000031.1 GCA_023431285.1 Bacteroidota bacterium | reverse complement strand
TGCTCCTGCTGAACCTTCGTCATGTCTTCGCCGACACGCTCCTTGATCTCGTCAAGCTCCGGCTTGAGCACCTTCATCTTCGCCATGCTCAAATACGAGCGGTATGACAATGGGAACAACACAAGCTTGAGAAGAATGACAAGGATTATGATGATCAATCCATAATTGCTGAACACCTGTGTGAGCAGATGGAAAACAGGGAAGATCACGAACTTGTTGATCCAGTAAACCGGGGGCCAGCCGAGGTAAACGTTCTTCGCGAACTTTTCACCGACATCTCCGACAATCTGGTAATCGTTCGGACCAAAGTAAAACTTCAGCGATTCCTTCTCAGTATTGAGTGTCTGCTTTGGTAAATTCAGTTTGATACGCGCCACTTTTACCAGGGTCGGATCACTGACGTTGACATCCGTCTGAACTTCACCCCCGTTGAAAGGAGTGGATGAAAGAATAGAGGCTAGAAAGAATTTGGATTTAATGGAAACCCAACTCACCGGATTCTCCACCACCTCGCGCTCTGTTTCACCGCTCGTTTCCGACAGGTTATCAAACCCGTCTACAATGTCGTAATAGTTGATTGTTGAATTGTTGCGAGTATCGTTGACATCTTTTTCCATCAATCGGATACTATTATTCCAGCTGAACGAAAGTGCCTCACCTGCAAATCTTCCACTGAGACCGGGTGCGTGTATACCATACCTCACCTCGAATCCCTTATCCGGAATGCGGTAAGTTTGTGTGATCCTTGAGTTGCCACCTACAGAGGTGGTGAAAACAACAATAGTGCTGTCGCCAGACTTCGACTGCTGCGCCTGATAGTACAGCTTGTAAAGATCCAGGTCCTGATCGTTAAAACGTGTTGTCAGGCTGAATTCATTGTCATTTGGAGTGACAAGCTTCAGCGGCTTCTTGTCGTAAGTCTGATAGTTCTTCAGCTCAACCTCACGGATTACACCGCCTCTCGTACTGAAGGTAATGCGTAGATCTTCGGTTTCAACTACCTGCGACGACTCTTCTCCCTTGAAAGCGTCAGCAAGGTCGCCATACGTAGCGGCAAGAACACTGTCAGATACCACTGGTGAACGTTGCAGCGAATCAGGTGTAGTGTTTCCCGAAGTTTGGGGAGCATCCTTTTGCGCGTTCGGAGGAGGCGGAGTAGGGGAGAAAAAATAAAAGTAACCGAAAAGCAGGGCTGCTATTAATGTAAACCCTATCGCCGAATTTCTATCCATTATTAAAGTGTCTCTAAATTTAACTCGTTAACTCTTCATTCAGACCCGCTTGTTCTCCAGGGCGGCTTCAACGAACCGTACAAACAACGGATGCGGATTTTGCACGGTACTCTTGAGCTCCGGATGATACTGTACGCCAACAAACCACGGGTGGTCTTTCAGCTCGACAATCTCCACCAGGTTTGATTCAGGGTTCACTCCTGTAGCTTTCAAGCCGGCTTCCTCCATTTGTTCGAGGTACTTATTATTGAACTCGTAGCGATGACGGTGACGCTCATGGATGGTAGATTCACCGTAGGCCTGGTATGCTTTCGAACCTTTCTTGAGTTTACAGGCATACGCCCCGAGTCTCATGGTACCGCCCTTATTCGTGATCTTCTTCTGTTCTTCCATCATGTCGATCACAGGGTTCTTTGTTTTAGGATTCAACTCTGTGGAGCTGGCTTCCAGCCCTAAAACGTGACGGGCAAATTCAACGACGCAGCATTGCATTCCCAGACATATCCCAAAGAACGGGATCTTGTTTTCCCGGACATAACGGATTGCTTCGATCTTGCCTTCCAATCCACGTTCTCCGAAACCCGGGGCGACGAGAATACCATCGAGGCCCTGCAACACATTGGAAACGGATTCTTTGTCAATCTCTTCGCTGGAGATCCATTTGATATTAACCTTGCAGTCGTTCTCAGCGCCTGCATGAACAAATGCCTCGGCAATAGACTTGTACGCATCCGGAAGGGAAACGTATTTACCAACGATCCCGATTGAGGCTTCGTTGATCGGGCTTTTCAGTCTTCCGAGAAATGTCTTCCACTGATCCAATGAAGGTTCTTCCTTTGAGGATACTTTAAGTTTTGCAAGTACCCGTTCATCGAGCTTTTCCTTCCTCATCATCAAAGGCACGTCGTAGATCGTCTCCGCGTCCATGGCTTCGATAACTGAGTTAAGGTGCACGTTGCAGAACAGGGCCAGTTTCTTTCTGATATCCAACGGAATCGGTTTCTCAGTGCGGCACACCAGAATATCTGGTTGAATCCCTGCTTCAAGCAGTTCCTTTACCGAGTGTTGCGTCGGTTTGGTCTTAAGTTCCTTGGCTGCATTGAGGTATGGCAGGAGAGTAAGGTGGATCACGATGGCGTTGCCGGGTCCGAGATCCCATTTCACTTGGCGCACGGCCTCGATAAAAGGAAGAGACTCAATATCGCCCACGCATCCACCGATCTCGGTGATGATGAAATCATATTCACCACTTTCTCCCAAGAGGAAAATATTACGCTTGATTTCGTCGGTAATATGCGGGATTACCTGTACGGTCTTGCCCAGATATTCCCCTTTTCTCTCTTTGGTTATGACGTTATTATAGATGCGGCCTGTCGTGATATTGTTGGCCTGGGTGGTCCTGATGTTAAGGAATCTTTCGTAGTGCCCCAGGTCGAGGTCGGTTTCGGCTCCGTCGTCGGTGACGTAGCACTCGCCGTGCTCGTAGGGGTTAAGGGTTCCGGGGTCGATGTTAATATAGGGGTCAAACTTCTGGATCGTCACCTTGAACCCTCTGGCTTGCAGCAATTTAGCAAGAGACGCGGCAATGATACCCTTGCCAAGAGATGAAGTTACACCACCTGTTACGAAAATATACTTAGCAGTAGCTGACATAGATTTTGAGACCCCCAACCATTGAAAAATCGGGGGCAAAGGTAGGGTTATGCTGCCAAAGTTCAAGCCTTAAGAAGAACTTTCCCGGGAAACTTGCGGTGGCTGCCGTCTATTCAGCGTGGCCTAATGCAGACAACTTTCAAACTTGGCCAGTTCAGCGTACAAGTATTAAATTCGGCTTAATTCGATAATTTTATTAGCCTGCCTTCGGTTACTTTGATATTTGATGGCGGATCAACGACCGTCTATAGGCGTTAACTTGATCCGTTCGGTACGGGATAGTGGCTTTAATCCCGTTCGATTTTTTAAACAGTTGAATTTAAATACGCCTCGCATGCCTGACCTTTTACGAAAAAGCATTTTTCCGTGCCTGATTATTTTGCTTTCTGCGTACTGGAATAATCTACAAGCGCAATGTGTGGGATTGCCCACCGTAGCGACTCTCGGTAGTAATAAGGTTCCTTTCGGATTCTGTTCTCCGGTACAATCAAGAATCACCTACAACGTATCGTTCATCTCAAACGTGCCCAACGGAACGATTGAAATCGTAATCGACTGGGGTGACGGTACAACACAGATTCTTCCTCGTACCACCGGAACCAATTCTTACACAGCAGACGTCACTCACAACTTCCCGGTTGACAGCGATTGTGAATTCCTTGTAACAGTCGCAATGCGATATAACGGTGTGCTTTGTCCTACGACACGCCAGCAGCAGAAAGTTGCCAGCTGGCGTACGGATGCATTCAACCCACTTAACAATGTACAATTAATATCTCCTGCTACCGGGACGTTCGAGCACCTGGTCTGCGCAGGTCAGGATATTTCAGTAATATTTAATGACCTTACCAATTTCAACTGTAACGCCACTTACGTTCATACCCCTCCGCAGTCAATAGAAACTCCAAACGTTGAACATCGCTGGCAGCAGATTATTTACAACACTGTCAATGAAGGAGGCGGTGTAAATGTAATTCCAAATGTGACTATCGCTGCCAACCCGGCTCCCCCTCCTGTAACAGCACCAACTCTTGTTACCGGACCGACAGGAAACTCTATCATTAGCAACTTCCCGGATCCCCGGGGAGTGCGGTACATGCCCGCTCCCGTGGTACTAAATGATCCGCGCCGCAGGCCAACACTTAACATCACTGCACCCGGAGGTTTCGGGCCGACGTTTCCTCAGGTGGGTGATGTCTTCGAAGTTCGTATTCGATACTGGAACTTCTGTAATCCATATTCGAATAATCCCGGCAATCCTATGGTTCCCGTCAATGGAAACCTTGCTATGGGGGATAACCCGCCTGTAGAGCGCATGGCGCGTATCCGTATCGTTGCCGCCCCACCTACACTAACAGGAGGTGATCAAACAGTTTGTAACGGCTCTTCTGTGGGCGACTTCACCGTGGGT
>JAEYXN010000020.1 GCA_023431285.1 Bacteroidota bacterium | reverse complement strand
ACGATGGATGGTGTCGCCTACCTTATCTATCTCCTGGCACAAATGGAAAGTACTCCCTGAAGGAAACCCATCAAAGGAACAAATCTTATCCTCAGATTGCTTTCAAAACCTTCGCGCTCCCTGCGTGTCTCACCTGATCAATTTCGTTCTTTACTGATGGGGTGCCGAATCGAATTCCTATCGCGACGATCAAAGTAAAGTCAGTCAGTTGTTCCATCCCCTCAAGCGAGATAGCATGTATACTCTCCGTTGTGGCCTCATTTACCGGAACCCACGCTGTCTTCACAGACGAACAGAACTTTGCCGTCCATTGCGATGACACAGGCTGGTACACGCCGCGAACCAGATGAAGATCAGGGACGACGCCCAAAGTGATTTCAAAACTATAGAAAGGATAACGGTTATTGGGATGAAAATTAATTCCAGGTTTGATCGCAGGAAGCTTCAACTCAGCGGAGCAGCTCTCCTTCGACAGCGTGACCTCTACCGGGGTACGAAGGATCGTTTCGAAGATTCGCTCACGGTTCAGGGAAAAACCGCTTAGTGTTTCAGGTGACTTGCTGAGCCTGATCGGGCGTTTCCCCCATTCACCAGCTTCTTGTCGTTGTACCGGACTGATCATTGAGTTGATCGGCCCCGCGATGTTGTAGTCGGCCACAGCTTTAAGTGGCCAGAACGATTGCATGATCCAGCGACTCATCTTAGCACGACCACCGAACTCGGCATTATTCCGTCGTGTGTTCTCGAAGTTTTTGCTTTTGCGAACAGTTTGCTTCGAGGGTCCGCCTTTCCGCCTGACCACCACTTTTCCAGTGCCGGAAAGCTTATAGAAAGACAATTCTCCGATAGATCCATTGAAGTCGAAACCTGATAAAACAGTAGCCATAACAGTGAGGGTTTAAGGGTTGTGATTATCAAATTTAGTAAACGTACCCCAAAGTATTTCGTTATTATTCCATAGATATTTCGTAGATATCCCGTCTCTTTAAAGTACGGAACAACTACGGGATATATATGAGACATATACGGGATATATACGGGATATCTTTTTGGGACACTCGTCCCAGGATGGTTTCATCACTGAAAAAAAGTGTTTCTGAGTTATAATGAACCCTCTCTATCGCGGGGATCAGTCTTTCGGAAAAAGAACCATGGTGCGTTACGGAAACTTCTCCGGATTGTATTGCAGTGGATCCGGGTTGAGGCGTGTAAAAAGTCAGCCCCTGGAAAGGAAAAAGTTCCGACAAATATTGAATGCATATCACTGCATCCAGTACTCACCGGAACCCCAAAAATTGTCTGGAAAATAGTTTACTGCGAGCTCGTCTTTTGCAGCTTTTCCGCGGCTGGACGATCCACCCACAGGTAAGCATTCTTATGTCGCCTGAGTAGTGTCACAGGAATTCCGGCTGAATCAACAGCGTTCAAAGCTGAGAAAACGATGTCGGCTTTATGACTTCCGTTCGCGATTACAATGACTTTCTTTGCCTGAAAGAAATGTTTGAACCCAAGTGATAATCCTTGTTTGAGATTGACAGCAGAAGGGAAATATTTCTGTCCTACTTTCTTTGTAGATTCTGCGAGCTCGGCGATGAACGAAAAAGTATGGGGTGGCAGAGCAGGCTCATTAAAACCGACATGGCCATTGATTCCAACGCCTACCACCATCAATTCAATAGGTCCGTTCTTGCTGATAAATCTATCCATTCTTTCACATTCCTCATTGAGATCACCTGAGACATCGAAGAGAGAAATGTTTTTTTTAGAGAACGGGACACGGTCGAATAAGTGCGCATTCAGAAAAGAATAACAGCTTCCGGGATTATCACGCGGAACGCCCACCCATTCATCCAGCGCGGCAAAATATGCCTTACTGAAATCAACGTTTCGTTCATGAGCTAATTTCGCAAGGTGATCATACGCACCCTTCGGGGTATCGCCAGTCGCGATCGTAAAGAGAGCTTTGGGTTTGTCTGAAACCAAAGAAATAATCTCTTCCGCCACACGGGCAGAGAGATCATGATAGTTTTCGAATACAGTTAGTTTCAAGGGTAACTTCTTTTAAAGATTGATAATAGTTAACGTTAAACGCTGAAAGATATAACTAATTGGGCTTAAAGTATAAAACTAAAGGACACGCGCCTTTGTAGTATTGTAGAGATTGAAAGGAGAATATGACCGGAAAAACATCAAAACAAAAGGAAGCGGGGAACCTGGTGAAAGAATCGTTCCCGGTATTGGAAATGACTTGTGCCGCATGCGCAGTGAGTGTCGAGTCGATGCTGAAGACAGCTCCCGGCGTGAAGAGCGTGTCTGTAAACTATGCCAATCAATCGGCGCTGGTAGAATACAATACTTTAGAAACGAAGCCGGCTGAGCTTCAGAACGTGGTCAGGTCTCTTGGTTACGATCTGGTGGTTGATACTGAAGATCCTGAGGCGGTCAGGATTGAAGCACAGCAAAAGCACTATGCTGAACTCAAACAAAGGACAACCTGGGCGATTATCCTTACAGTTCCTGTGGCTGTCATAGGGATGTTTTTTATGGACATGCCTTATGCCAGCTATATCTCGTTAATTCTGTCTGCGCCCGTGATCTTCTTCTTCGGGAGAGATTTTTTTATCAACGCATGGAAACAGGCCAGGTTCGGAAAGGCCAACATGGATACCCTTGTAGCCCTTTCCACGGGAATCGCTTTCATTTTCAGCACGTTCAATACCTTCTTCCCGGACTTCTGGCATCAGCGCGGTGTCCACGCTCACGTCTACTTCGAGGCTGCGGCGGTAGTTGTTACATTTATTCTCCTGGGAAAGCTTCTTGAGGAAAGGGCAAAATCCAGTACGTCTTCCGCATTAAGGAAACTGATGGGATTACAACCCAAGACCGTTCGTGTCATCACCGAAAGTGGCGAGGGGGAAATTCCGGTTTCGTCATTGGCCGTCGGTCAGATTGTTATTGTACGGCCAGGTGAAAAGATACCTGTCGATGGAAGTGTGGAGTCAGGATCTTCATTCGTGGATGAAAGTATGATCACGGGCGAACCTATTCCTGTTGAGAAAAATGTTGGTGATCGCCTCTTCGCGGGGACATTAAACCAGAAGGGTAGCTTCCGACTGAAGGCCGAGCAGGTCGGAGGTAAGACTTTGCTTGCGCAGATTATCCGCATGGTACAGGAAGCTCAGGGAAGTAAAGCCCCGGTCCAAAAGCTTGTGGATAAGGTGGCAGGTATTTTCGTTCCGGTCGTCATAGGCATTTCAATCATAACCTTTATCACCTGGATGTTGGTGGGCGGCGACGATGCCTTTACACATGCATTGTTAAACTCCATCACTGTGCTTGTCATCGCATGTCCTTGCGCATTAGGTCTGGCGACACCAACCGCGATCATGGTCGGTGTCGGAAAAGGTGCAGAGAACAATATCCTGATCAAAGATGCCGAAGGTCTTGAATTAGCGCACAAGGTCACAGCAGTCATCCTCGACAAAACCGGAACAATCACAGAAGGGAAACCTGCCGTCACGGATATTCAATGGCGCAATGATGAAGACAAAGAAGCGCTGACGAACATACTTTACTCTCTGGAGATACGCTCAGAGCATCCTTTGGCCGACGCCGTATCAAGCTTCCTTAAAGCAAACGCACGGGATGTTGAAACAGAATCATTTGATAGCATCACGGCGCGTGGGGTATCGGGAAGGATCAATGACCAACGATATTATGTAGGCAACAGAAAACTTATTGAGGAAAATCAGGTCAACATCAATAGTGATTTGATTTCAGTTGCAGCGGAATGGCAATCGGAGGCGAAGACAGTCATCTATTTCAGCAATGAAAAAGAAGTGCTCGCGATTCTTGCCATCGCTGATAAAATAAAAGAGACGTCTCAATCGGCAGTGAAGTCCTTGCATCATAAAGGTATAGAAGTTCACATGCTCACTGGTGATAACGGTCAGACAGCAAAAGCCGTGGCTGAAAAAACCGGCATCACCAATTACGTCGCGGAAGTTCTTCCTTCAGAGAAAGCATCTTATGTGAAGAAGCTTCAGGACGAAGGAAAGGTGGTGGCAATGGTCGGAGATGGAATCAATGATTCGCAGGCACTGGCGCAGGCAGATGTCAGCATCGCTATGGGGAAAGGCTCTGACATTGCAATGGATGTGGCAACCATGACGCTGATTACATCTGACTTGCAGTCGATCCCCAGGGCGTTAACACTTTCAACTAAAACTGTCAGAGGGATTAAGCAGAATCTTTTCTGGGCATTCATTTACAACGTAATCGGAATCCCTCTCGCTGCCGGGGTACTTTACCCTGTCAATGGTTTTCTGTTAGATCCTATGATAGCGGGAGCAGCTATGGCACTTAGCTCTGTGAGTGTGGTGGCGAATAGTTTGCGACTGAAAGTGGCGAGACTTGAATCGTAGCAGGGGTGTCGTTCTATGATGTGGGTGCAAGATAGATGGGATGGCGTTCTTATTTTGTGTCTGCTAGGGATGTAGCAGGTAGCAGGTGGCAGGGGGAGTCGTTCTATGATGTGGGTGCAAGATAGATGGGATGTCGTTCTTATTTTGTGTCTGCTAGGGATGTAGCAGGTAGCAGGTGGCAGGTGGCAAGGTCAGCCGGTCGGCCAGGGTGCCGGACTGCCGGTCGATGTGGGTGCAAGATAGGTGGGATGTCGTTCTTAGTTTGTGTCTGCTAGTGATGTAGCAGGTAACAGGTGGCAGGTAGCAGGTAGCAGGGTCAGCCGGTGGGCCAAGGTGCCGGACTGCCGGTCGTGGTGTTCTTGTAATGAGGGGAGTTTTTTGCTCCGCGAAGAAGGGGCAGGTGGCAGGTAGCAAGTAACGCTTAGCTATTTGGCGTTGCCGGCAGTCCAATTTAAATAAATCAAGAACAAACATTCCCGGCAATGACAAATAGCTGTTGTTAGCAACTGGCCTGCCTATTCGTGAAATGTCAATTTATCGGGATTCTGTCTATGATCCCATACGGTTAAGATTATTATCGAATCTTCGCGCAATTCGTAAAACAACGTCGTCGCTTTTTTGCCAACGGAGCCCAAATCACTCGTTTAGCCATGCATCAAATTCCTTATCAACCTCTTGAGATGGAATACCTTCTCCGCGATTAATTTCTTCTCGTGCTTGGGAAATTTCCTTCTTTTGTTCGTCAGTTAGTATATACACTGACTCATCTTCAAAAGTAACATCCAATAAGCGATATATCTCCTCGATAACTCGTGGATCCGTAATATTCTTTATCCGTTCAATTAATTCGTCTCGCTTCTTGGTTCCCATCATATTCAAATATACCAATTCCAGTCAAAATTCTCCAGGCAGGCTTGTTGCTAACAGGTAGCAGGGGGAGTCGTTTTATGATGTGGTGTAAGATAGATGGGATGGCGTTCTTATTTTGTGTCTGCTAGTGATGTAGCAGGTAACAGGTAGCAGGGGGAGTCGTTCTATGATGTGGGTGCAAGATAGATGGGATGTCGTTCTTGGTTTGTGTCTGCTAGTGATGTAGCAGGTAACAGGTGGCAGGGAGTTCACATCTTATGATGTGATTGCAAAACTTCTCTTTGCGCAATCCTTTTCAATTACGATCTTCACTAGCGTCTGATCACGCTATCGCTCACCAAATCCTGTCATTTATGGTTACCCTTAAATCGATCATCCCGAAACTCCCTTCGAGGAACATTGAAGAAACCCGTGACTTCTACGTCAACAAACTAAACTTCAAACAGCAAGGCGAAACGTATCCCGATTACCTCATGGTGACACGGGATGGTTTTGAGATTCACTTCTTTTTGTTTCGGGAACTGGTGATCTCTGAAAATTATGGGCAGTGTTACATCCGTGTGACTGATGCAGATGGGCTCTATGAAGAATTAAAGCAATCAATCCCCGACCTGAAGAAACCGGAGGTGAAGCCATGGGGACAAAAGGAACTACATCTGAACGACAACAACTATAATAACCTGACCTTCGGAGAAGGAAGATAGTGTTTCTAAAAGAGAACTTATTATGGGGTGAACGCCCTTCCGGATAAGCTTTCCGGAAGAAGTCATTCATGATCGGCAATCAACCTGTTCTCCTTAACCTTTCAGTTTGACGATCTCACTCGCCGCCAGGAGAAACGCTCCTGAACCGTACTCCTGGAAATTGTCGACAGTGACTTTGTCCGGTGACGCCCCGATAGGTTGAACCCACTGTAACCTTCCCTCAGGAGTCACATAAGAGTTAAGTCCCTCCCAGGCTTTCTTCACCACGGGGAGGTACTCCTTCTTGTCGAGGATGCCGTTATTAATTCCCCAGGCAAGAGCGTAGCAGAAAAAAGACGAGCCACTCGTTTCAGGATGCGGTACCTCCTGAGGATCAAGAAGACTGGGTCTCCACAATCCATCATTACTCTGGATCTTTTTGACGGATGCAGCCATCTTTTTCAGCAGGGATACATATTTTTCATATTCAGGATCATTCTTCGGAAGGTATTGAAGTACACGTACCGTTCCTCCCATAACCCATCCGTTACCACGCGCCCAGAAAGTCTTCTTTCCCGATGGCGTGCGTTTATCGAAATAACTTGCGTCGCGGAAAAAGAGATCTTCATCTTTATCGTAAAGGAACTCGTATGAATCCCAGAACATCTCATGCAGGAACTTCAGATACTTATCATCATTAGTTGCTTTGGCTAATCTTACCAGCACTGGCGGCGCCATGTACAGGGCGTCGCACCACCACCAGTCTTCGCGACCCTTCTTTGGATCGAGGATCAGCGAGTCAAAGGTATTTCTTATATCCTCGATCATCTTCGGATCTTTTTTGATCTCATAGATCTCCAGGTATGTTTGTCCTCTGGTGTGATCATCGGCATGGCGTAATCGCTCGGCCAGGCGATAATTAAAAGACACTGACCACTTGATGGCTTCATTCAGGTAACGCTCATCTTTAGTAGTTTGATACGTTGCCATCACACCTGTATAAAAAGCAGCACGCGCCCAATCGTTGTCATTCTTCAAGTTAATGTCAACAGGGTTTGCCAGCTGCCAATTGCACACGCGTTTCATTGTTTCTTGTATCGTCTTCTGCGAGTAGAGGTCTTTTTTCTGTTGTGCCTTGAGTGGAACAAAAAGGAACGCAGCAGCAATCAGTGTGATCAGATGTATCGTGTGTTTTCTCATTATAAATGAAATTGAGACATCAATATAACTTGTAATTTATTGACAAGAAAGTATTCGACCGGCAGGGTGACTTTCAGAAGTAAAGTTGAGTGGGGTTCCCTAACCGTCAGATCTTCTCAGGGATGTTGATGGTAAAGATTGTACCGGAAGTTTTTGCGCTCTTAACAGCGATACTTCCGGAAATACTTTCAAGCGCTTTTCTTACAATTGAAAGTCCGGTTCCTGCAATATCACTGGCGTTTGACCCTCTCGAGAATGGATCAAATATATCGTCGATCTCGGCCTGGTCTATCCCTATACCAAAATCCTTGACCGATACTTCTACTCCCCTTCTGTTTTGAGTCACCGTCACGAATACTTTTCCCGCGTCGGGAGAAACTTAACCGCATTGCTTATTCCGGAGGAGCTTTTCATCCCGACGGGAAAGCACCCTTCTTCACACGTGATCGCGCTGATCTTCCTGTCACATTCTCTCCCGGACGAGCTTCGTATGAGGACCTCCAAAGGATTTCAAGCCAGGTTCTGACTAGCATTGAAACATTTACTTCGTTGAATTCAGTATTTTAGCAGACTATTTGAAAAAAAGAATGACACGCAATTTCCTTCCGTTCCTGATTCTTATCGTCACCCTTTTGTTATCGACGTGTTCTATTCCTGAAGCCGCCGATACAGTGATCTATGGCGGTACTATTTATACGATGGATGAAAATTTTCCTGTGGTCGAAGCGATCGCGGTGAAGAATGGCAGGATTCTGATGCGTGGCAAAAAGGTCGATGTGATGCGAAGGATGGATGATGACACGAAGATGCTTGACTTAAAGGGACAGACGTTAATCCCCGGTTTTATCGAAGGGCATGGGCATCTTCTTGATGTGGGCTATCAGGAGATGAACCTCGACTTGTCTAATGTTTCTTCCTATGAGGAAATGATCCTGCTTGTGAAGGCCGCTGTCGAGGCAGCTGAGCCAGGCGCATGGATTGTAGGTAAAGGATGGCACCAGGACAAATGGTCGATCAAACCACCATCGATGGTGGAAGGTTTTCCAGTACACCATCCGTTGAGTGCGGTGTCTCCCTTGAATCCCGTTTTCCTCGAGCATGCCAGTGGCCACGCAGCCCTTGTAAATGCAAGAGCAATGCAGGAAGCTTCTATTGTCGGGAATGAGACAAAGGCAATCACTACCGTGGAAGGAGGAACAATCATACGCGATGGCAACGGTAACCCTACGGGCCTTCTCAATGAAAACGCTCTTGAGCTTGTGGGAAAGCTGGTCCCGCGCAACGACAGCCTTGCCCTCTCTATGGCACTGAAGGCATGTTTGCGTAATGGCATCACCAGTTTTCACGACGCAGGAGTAAGACTAGAGACCATAGAACTGTATAAACGCTTTCGCGACAGAGGGAAACTTGTACCATCGGTATATGTGATGATCACGGGCTTTGACCGCAATCTTGTCTACGAATATTTCGACAAAGGACCTGAGATCGATCCAACTGGCACACTCACAGTAAGATCAGTCAAGCTTAACTGCGACGGCGCTCTGGGCTCGCGCGGAGCATGGCTGCTGGAAGAGTACGCGGATGCTCCTGGCAACTACGGTATGCCTACACTTCCGATGGATACGGTTCTGAAGACATCACGGCTTGCATTGAGAGCGGGCTTCCAGGTTTGTTCCCATGCTATCGGGGACCGTGCGAACCGGGAGATCCTTGACAGGTATGAAACGGCTTTCAAAGAGAAGCCCGACTTAGCAACGGACCATCGCTTCCGTATTGAGCATGCGCAACACATAGACCCCGCGGATCTTCGCAGGTTCAGCGCGCTTGCAGTACTTCCTGCTATGCAGGCAATTCACATGTCGTCGGACCGTCCATGGGCCATTGATCGCCTGGGAGAAAAACGTATTGTGGAAGGTGCCTATATGTGGCAGTCGCTTTTAAAATCAGGCGCCAAGATCATCAACGGTACTGACGCCCCGGTAGAGCCACTCAATCCGATTGCAAGCTTCTATGCGTCTGTCTCAAGAAAGACATTGAAGAAAGAACCACCCGATGGCTACGAGCCAGCAGAACGGATGACACGCGAACAAGCGCTTCGCTCCTACACTATCGATGCTGCATTCGGTGCCTTTGAGGAGAAGTTGAAAGGCTCTATCGAAGATGGAAAGCTTGCAAACTTCACTGTTCTTACAAAAGACATCATGGCAATCCCGGAGGATGAAATCCTTGAAGCCAGAATTGCCATGACCATTGTCAACGGCGAAGTCGTCTATATCAAGTAACGTATCGTTGTTAAGGCGTCGCCCGTCATTTTATGCCATAACGTTCGCGCAGTATTTGCATGTGATGAATCTCATGTCCGATGGTAGCCTTCAGTACTCCTTCTACAGTGACGGGTGTATTCGAAGCCGTACCGCCGAACTCAAGCTGTTCATCTGAAAGCATATTCATAAAGCTGATGGTACAGGCGCGGACGTTTCGAAAATCCTGAACCAGGTCGGTGAACAGGACATTATCGAAATGTCCATTCTCTACATAAGGGTCCTGCTCATATCCGGGAAGTGGTGTTGTGTCTTTGCGACTGAACCGCAGTGCGCGGTAAATCATGATGCGTTCATGATCCGCCATATGACCCACGATTTGTTTGATGCTCCATTTTCCAACGGCATATCTGTGAGTGGATTGTTGCTCTGAAATTGTCTCGAGTGAATCAAATGTAGAACGAGAAAGGAACAGAGAGGTGTACTCCTGATCACCAAGTAAGTTGATGTAATACGAAAATCCTGAGGCTGGTGTGAGTGGTTTGGACATGGTGGTGTTGTGTTTTTTCTGAATTCCTAAAATAACGGCAGCGCCAGACGATTGATAAGTTCGTGAATTATGTATCCTGGCTGCAGCGGTATGCGATAAATTTAAGTGATAGTCACGTAAATTGAAAAACGTCGCGCACCTGCGTGGGATTCAGTCATAGTAATCAATTTAAAACACTATTTTCAATCTTGAACCCAGGCCCATCGCTGGTCACACCTGGAATGAAAACTTGACAGATCACATTTTATGATACTTCTTCTTGTCGGCCTTGTGCTGGTTATTGCAATAGGAAACGCTTTTTACAGGCTGGCCGAAAGTCATGGACGAAGCAAGTGGACCTTCGCGATCCTCGGGGTCGTTTCGTATTTCGTGAGTTCATTCACTTTTGGAATAATCAGCGTGCTGATGTTGGATGTGTTTGCTCCGATGACTTCGGCGCTGCAAAACCTCCCGCTTATTTATTTACTTCAGATCCCGATAGGGTTGTTATGCTGCTACATACTATATCGTATTCTCAGGCATCAGTGGAGAAAAAGCAGTCGTCATAGTGACAACAACCTGCTTGATTCCGACTTACGAGAATAAAAGCTCCGGTGTCGCTCCTTTTATCAGCAATTGTTCGCCTGCAGCGTTAGCAATAAAACGAAAGCGGAGGTAACGACGATCCGCAAAGTGGGTATGGAACAGGGCTGTTTAGATCATTCTTCAGGATTCAGGTCCTTTTCTTTATCTTTTCCATGGTACCCCATGTTCGGAGAGGATGGTCGTACAGGCTTGGCGGACTTTTCCTGCTTCTGATCTTTCAAGCGATCGTGCTTTTCCGATTTTGTATTGATTGGCTTTTCTTTTCTCATGATGATACTTTTCATGAGAAGGTAAAATTCCGGGGCCAGAGTGCGCCTACTTGTTATTGTAGACTCTTACAATGAAGACATGGTCCTTCCATTTACTCACCTGGTCCACCTTGCTGAGTGCTTTGATGGTGTTATGCTTCGGAAGCGCGACCGGACTATAAGTAGAATCCTGTGGCATGCTTTTAAGAACATCAAGCAGAATAGAAGACTTGATTGCGAAAGCGGCACCGGATGTTTCAGTTTGCAAACCACTGATAATCCCTACAAGGTCACCTTTAGCGTTGAATAAAGGTCCTCCACTATTCCCAGGGTTGACCGGCACTGAAATCTGGTACGAGTTAGGACTCTGGCGATAGCCACTGAGCGCACTGATAGAACCCTCTCCAAAAACGATATCCTCACGAGGGAAGCCCAATGTGTAAACCTCTTCTCCGAGGCTGGCTTCGACAGCGGATACTGTAAAGGGTAGCTTTGGAAGTTTTTCATCAACACTATCAATTCGAAGGATAGAGAGATCGTTTCCTGCGTCGCTGTAAACCACTGTGGTTTTAATACTTCCGAAAACACTGTTCTCAACATACACGGAGTCAGCACCCTTCACAACGTGATGGCTGGTGATCAGATAACCGTTTGCAGAGATGAGAAATCCTGTACCCGCATAACGGCCTGGTTGTACTTTGGGTTTGGCATCCGTTTTCTCCTGAGATGCCATGTTATTGATGATAAGATTTTGTTTCTGCTCTACTTTACGAACAGCTTCCATGAATTTCGCTGTCCGTTCATTTTCGTATTCCTGAGTAACGACAAGAGTACCGAGAACACTGATGAACACAAGACTGGCGGCGACTGCAACGGCAGGCCAGTAACGCAACCATGACTTAGATGGATTATTCGACCGTGTGGACGTTTTCTTCGAAGGAGTTTCCAGTTCGACGTCTGCCAGTATTTTGCGTACGTTTTCTCTTTTACCATAGAGGCGGATAGTCTGAACCATTTTCACATGTTCTTCCGCTTTAACACGGAAATCCTGGTCGGTCATCATTTTCTTTTTAACCGCCATAGACTCCTCATGCGAAAGTTCGCCTTTCGCGTACCGGTCCAATAATTCGATTAACTCCTGGTCGTCTAACATAGCCGTCCTATTTATATGTCGTAAAAAAGATCTTTTTCAGACGTTGCAAACATTTGTACTTCTGGTTCTTCGCATTGTCGGCGTTTGTATAACCGAACTTTGTGCTGATGTCCTCCATGTTTAAGTTTCGGATATAGAAGTCCTCGATAATGCTTCGGCATGGTTCTCCTAATCCTTCCAGTGCCGCTTTCATTTGCTCGAACGCGTTTTCACGTTCTTCGAAATCTATTATCTCCTCTTCTACTCCCTGAAACGTCTCCCTTTCTGTAATATTCCCTTCGAACCGTTTCTTCTCCCAAAGCCGCTTCAGCCAAAGTCTCCTGGCGACTGCATACAGATAAGTTTTTATCTTGCATGTCAGGACAAAATTTGGCTCCTGAGTTCTCTCGTAGAAGGCTATAATTGTCTCCTGGTAGATGTCCCTGGCTTCCTGTTCGGTGCCATTATTGGAACACACCAGGTTGAAAATCATCGGATAGTGTGTCTTATACAGTTCCCGGAGCGCTACCTCATTATTCTTCCTGATTTCATTTAAAATCAGCTCATCGAAGTAGTAATCAGCCATCTAATAAGGTGTTCTTAATACAATCATGGGGTGAAGGTAACCCAAGGTAATATTTTTTGAGGATTGGGTTACCTCCCCGAACTTTTTGTATCAAAGGAAATTTTAAACCAAAATCTATGAAAAACACTTTGAAATTGATCGTAGCTGCTTCTATCGTTGCCGTTGCTGCTTCTTGTGGAGCGAAAACTGAGTCTTCTTCTGAAAATGCAGACACTGTAAGCATCGAAGCTCCAGTTCCAGCTGCTGTTGATACAACTGAAGTTGAGGTTCCTGCAGACACTACATCTACTGAAGTAGCTCAATAATATATTGGCTGTGCCTGAAAAATCAGGTACAGCCTTTTTCTTATTCCGCAGATTTCCTTACTCGCTCGAGTGGTTGCGTCCCCTTCCGCCTATGTCCTCGTTTCGTTCGAAGACTCAATCCATCCAATATTGTTGATTTTTATAGCCCTGAGCCGATGAATGTTTCCGGTGGGCCGAGGTAGCTTTCGCGTAATCCTCCCGTGTCTATCACAATTCTTTGCAGCACAACGCCTGGGTCTATTCTCCAAAAGCGTACTTTCTGATTTCCTGCGCTGTTAATTTCAAACTCTGATTCGACAACAATGATATTGTCTTTTACAGATTCCTGCCAGTCGCGGTGTGTGTTCTTTGCATGAAGATTCAATACACGAGGTTTTTCGTTGCCGAATGAAAGCCCGAATTCAAGTCCATTACCTGCAGTGAAATCTATCGAAGGAGAGAAGTAAGCATAGACTTTAAACTTCCCGGTTGATTTGAAAACAACATCATACTCTACATAGTCCGCCATCGAAGCAGCGTCTACTCCCTTTTCAGCAGGGAAAGCGGTGATTGCAGAAAGGGTCCGCCCGTGATCAGGAAGTGTGACCCATCTCACGTTCTTTTCCATCTTTCGCGCAAAACGCGAAGCCTCTATCGATATGAATCCACTCACTTCATGATGCCCCTTTTCTTTTGCTGTGAATTTATTTACAGGAACAACTATGGTTTGGGATTTTCCGTCACCAGACTTCACCACGATGCTAAACTTGTGATCTCCATCTTTGATGGTGTCCCAGTTAGCAGAGATATTAATCCTTACCTGATCTGTGACCTCTCCTTTCATTGAAGAAACGCGCAGGGCCGGACCGGCTTCTATTGAATAGGCGAAACCCTTATTCCCGGCGTTGAATATTTCAACATATACATCCTTCTGAATGTACGGGTCGATTGCTGGAAGTACAGCAGGCTTGTCGGATGGCCATCGATCTGTGGATCCTTCGAGGGCTATGCCCATAGCTCCTTTATCCAGCGCTGGCGTTGTGCGTATTTCCGGCAGTGTATTTTTTCCAAAGGTGTCGTGCCACCCCTTATATCCAATGCGGAGCTGATCCATAAAATGGTTCCACTTTCCTCCAGACATTGTCTCATTGTAGTATCGTGCCAGGACTGAGTCCCTTACAAACAGTTTGCGCGCTTTGTCTCCCACGGCATTTGCTGTTATGCGATTCTGCGCAGCATAAAGGTGATTGAGACGGACATTGAAATACATGTCATTGATGTTAGCACAGGCCAGGACAGGGTATAACACGAGTTGATAATAGGCGTCGTGATATTCCGGGGATAACTTGCTCTTCAATGCTTCCGCCGCAGAGGCGAGGGCGTTATACTCTTCGACGACCTGCTCCGCTTCTCTGTAATTCACGAGGCTGTACAACTTCGGACTGTAGCTATCCGGTCCAAGCATTTCCGGTTTACGCCTGGCGTTGAATTTTGCGTACTTTGAAAGGAAGCCACCAATCTCTTTTCCGAATCCGGGGAACTCGCGTTCTGCCCATCGTTCGGTATAGAAATCAAGTTCATTTTCTTTCCATGATGCATCAAAGGCAAAGTCAAGAAAGAACTCGATGGGGAACTCCATGGGCTTGATATCACCCACGTTGACAATCCAAATTTTTGTAGCACCTGATTCTCTTGCAAGATTCATTTGCTCCCAGATCCTTGGCAAGGGGTTAGTGTTGATCCATTTGTAATTCCTGGGATCACCTACGTAATCATAATGGTAATATATTCCGTATCCTCCAGGATGGTTCTTCTGAGCACCCTGAGGAAGCTTTCTTATATTACCCCAGTTGTCATCACACAACAAAATAGTGACATCGTCAGGGACGCGCATCCCCTTGTCATAGTAATCCTGAACCTCTTTATAGAGTGCCCATACCTGCGGGGTTGCGTTAGCGGGTTTCTTCGTCACATCTTCGATGATCTTCCTTTGGTCGGCCACAATTTTCTGCAAGAGATTTACATTGCTTTCTTCCGACATTGGCTCATCACCATCTCCCCGCATGGCGAGTGTGACAATACTTTCATTTGATCCCATCCGCTCAATGCCCGCTCTCCAGAAATCGCGCAGGCGTTCAGGATTTGTATTGTAATTCCATGGACCACCACCGTTTTGCTGCCACTCAACATGTGCGCGCATCATCGGTTCGTGATGAGAAGTTCCAATCACTACACCCATCTCATCGGCGAGTCTCGGACTTTCAGGGTCTTCGCTGTAAATGCTTTGCCCCCACATGGCTGGCCAGATGAAATTACCTTTCATCCGGAGGATCAGTTCGAATACTTTTTCGTAGAACTTACTATTGAAGCCGCCATAGTTTTGAGCCACCCAGCCACCAAGTGCAGGTTGTTCATCGTTGATGAAAATCCCACGGTACTTTACGCTCGGAATCTTTGTTTGTGTTTCGTTGGTGAAAAAGAGGGAAGGGTGTTTCTTCACGGGAACATCGGCCCACCAATTCCATGGCGAGACTCCGGATTGCTCAGCGAGCTCATAAAGGCCGAAGATAGTTCCACGCTTGTCGCTGCCCACAATGATCATGGCACGCTCCACACCGCGAACAGGATTATCTACAGTTGTAATGATGTATCCCTCCCACTTGTCTTTGATTGCAGAGACATCAAGTTTCTTTTGAACGACGAGTTGATCGATGAAAGTATTCTTCCCCAACGTACCGGCTACCAGCAGAAATGGAGTGTTCGAAGGTATTTTGGAATCCCGTATAAGATCAGGTTGCTTTCCCGATACGCTTCCCAGGTCCTTTTGAACATTCAGTGCGGCGCGGAGTACTCCCGGGTAGTCAGTTCCTGATACCAGCATGGGGATTATTTTGCCATTTACGGCAATAGGAAAATATCCTTTCTTTTCAGCGTAAGCGATCCAAGGTTTTTTTTCGATGGCGCCAGCCAACAAAGGAAGGACCAGCAGCAAAAGAATGACTGCGAATTTTCTCATCATATTATTCTTTTATCAAGACCTGGCTATGCCAAGTTCAAGACCGCGCAATTCCGCAAGGCCTTTGAGTCTACCGATGGCGGAGTAGCCAGGATAAGTCGTCTTTCCAAGATCATCCAGCATTTGGTGACCATGATCCGGCCGCATTGGGATGGACCTGTTCTCGCGTCGCATAAGGTCAACGATCCTGGTCACAACTTCATACATGTCTGTATCTCCGGTCAGATGGTCTGCTTCAAAGAAATTGCCTTCGGCATCACGACTGGTGTTTCTGAGGTGGAGGAAATAAACGCGGCTTCCAAACTCCTGTAGCATGGACGGGATATCATTATCAGGTCTTGCACCGAGTGATCCCGTGCAGAAGCACAATCCGTTCGCTGCGGATGGAACCGCTGCCAGTAATTCGCGCAGATCTCCGGCGTTACTTACCACACGCGGAAGGCCAAGTACGGGATATGGCGGATCATCCGGATGAATCGCCATCTGCAGGCCCAACTCTTCGGCTATCGGCGCAACTTGTCCCACAAAGTAGAACAAATTTTCTTTTAATCTTCCGGGAGTGACTTCGCTGTATTCGTCAAGCGCGGACAGAACTTCCTCAGGAGTAAAAGGAATATCACTTCCTGGCAGACCGAGGAGAGCATTGCGGAAGAGTTTCTCTTTCTCTGCATCGGACATGCTTTCGAATTGGCGGGATGCTTTTTCCACATCGGCAGGGACGTAGTCTTTCTCTGCCCCAGGTCTCTTCAACAGGAAAAGATCAAATGCGATGAAAGCGGAACGCTCAAATCTCAGTGCCTTTGCACCATTGGGAAGGGTGAAGGTGATGTCTGTTCTAAGCCAATCCAGTACGGGCATAAAGTTGTATGTAACAACTTTAAGTCCACAAGCTGCAACGTTTCGAAGGCTCTCCTTATAGTTCTCAATAAGTTTCTTATAGTCACCCCGTTGCTTCTTAATATCTTCATGGACGGGAAGACTTTCAATCACTGTCCAAGTCATCCCCGCTTTGTTGATCTCATTTCTCCTCAAAAGGATCTCTTCCTTTGGCCAGATTTCTCCCACAGGAATATGGTGAAGGGCGGTGACAACGCCGGAACATCCAGCCTGCCTGATATCAGCGAGAGATACCGGGTCCTTAGGACCGTACCACCGCATAGTTTGTTCCATTGAATGCATGGAATGATTTGCGTCTAAAGAACGATGACTTTTTTCGAATCTGTTGTCATGCCGGCGCGAACCTTCACAACGTAAATACCGGGAGCAAGACGGATTTCAACCGACTCTGCGGTTTCACCAAGCAGTACAGGTTGAACGGATTTGCCCATAGCATCCAGCACCACAACATCTCTTGAACGCCCCTTTACATCTATTCTGACCACACCTGAAGAGGGGTTTGGATAGACGGAGAAAACAGAACTCTCCTCGGGCCCTACTGATGTAATGGTACAGAAATCGTCCACCGTTGTGGTGGGAACGTACGATTTCAACCAGGTCATTGAAGATCTCTCTGTGTTATTACTTCGTACCAGGTATGCGTTCTCTCTCCATATCTGTCCCTGACGATAACCCCAGAATGTTATTCCGCTCACGGCAGGGTGAGTCCAGAACATTTTGAACTGTGCTTCAAGGGTACTTTTCTGTTCGGTGTCTGAAGCAATATGAACATCGTATTCAGAGATCTGTACTGGCAGGCCGGTCTTCCAAAACTTATCCAGGTTATCGCGGATTGTCTGGAGTGGTGTAGTTTCAAGAAAATGTCCCTGCTCGCCGATCACGTCAATAAGCCCGCGATCCTGAAGTAACTTGATTATCTGAAGATATTGTTGTGTCGCGGCGTTATTATTCAGGATGTTGTAATCGTTAAGAATGAGTTTTGCATTTGGACAATATTCTCTTGCCTTTTCGAAAGACCAGATCACCCAGTCCCAGCCTGTCGCGCCAGGCCCGCCAAGAGCGGCCTCATAGGTTGGTGCCGCATGCAACGGTTCATTGACCACGTCGATGTAATCAGTATCGGGATATCTTTCACAATACGCTTTGATCCATTCTTCTACTTCGGCCTTTTGTTCATCAGTGGGCAGCGCAGATATCCACGCGGGTTGTTGCTGTCCCCACACCAGCGTATGTTGCTTGAAAGGATAACCATTGTCTTTCGCGAAATTGTAGGCGATATCCAATTCGTCCCATTTCATTTCGTCGCGTGTCGCTTCTACGCTTGCCCATTTCCCGGAGTTCTCAGGCGTTACCTGGTTCCAGTACCGCGTAAAATCCGAAGGGATTGATGATGATATAACATTGCCCAGAAATTTACAGTTGTCCTCCGCAAGCTGAGCTTGAGCGGAAACGGATAAGGCAATAAGAAAGAGAAGGAGTTTTGATCGGAAAGAAGCTCTCAATAATGTCATTTTTCGGCCCCGGGGAAAATCGATACGCTGGTAAAAACGGAGGGAAGTGAATTAACACCCCCCTGCCGCTTTTTGCAAACCCAAACGTTTAACACTTTATCAAATTCTGAAGAGTCTTTTGCTAATAGTCGTTTTGACCATAACAATACGAAGATGAGGAATGGAAGCCAAATATGCAACCGATAGCATAAATAATTTAATGAAGTGAGGGCTTTCGATAACTCATTGATCTTTAGCTCTTTTGTCGGCATAACCTTTCTAAGGGACATTTAGCAGCCAATTTTGGAAGTGTGTGGGCGCCCATAAAGCATCCTGGGCCTCAAAGTAGCTGTCTGGTTGTGGTCGTGGCATATACTTGGTATCTTTTTTTCACATCCATTCCGAACATCAGAGATGGCGAATAAATTAAAATTATGAGTGAGCAAAAGATTGTCCTTGATGACAAGCTGCATTGGTACAAGGATGCGGTGATTTACGAATTACACATCAAAGCCTTTCGTGACAGCAACGGTGACGGTATGGGCGACTTTCAGGGACTTCTTGAAAAGCTTGATTATCTGAAAGATCTCGGTGTAACCGCGATATGGCTTCTCCCCTTCTATCCTTCACCGTTGCGGGACGACGGTTATGATATTGCTGACTATTATTCTATCAACCCAGCGTTCGGAAACATTGAGGAATTTCAGGAGTTGCTCAAAGAGGCGCACGCCAGAAATTTGAAGGTAATTACAGAACTCGTAATCAATCACACTTCCGATCAGCATCCATGGTTTAAGCGCGCACGCACCTCACCCAAAGGATCTGCATACAGAAACTTTTACGTTTGGACTGATGATCCGTCACAATACAAGGATGTGAGAATCATCTTTCAGGATTTCGAAACATCGAACTGGACGTGGGACCCTGTTGCGGAACAGTATTACTGGCACCGGTTCTTCCATCATCAGCCCGATCTTAACTATGATAATCCTCTTGTTCAGGAAGAGGTCTTTCGCATTCTTGACTTCTGGTGCCAGATGGGTGTCGATGGGTTCAGGCTGGATGCGGTCCCTTATCTGTTTGAGCGGGAAGGAACGAATGGAGAAAACTTACCCGAAACGCATGAGTTTCTTAAGAAGGTCCGCAAACATATTGATACAAATTACCCGGGCACTCTTATGCTCGCGGAAGCCAATATGTGGCCCGAAGATTCGGCGGCATACTTTGGTGATGGAGATGAGTGTCATATGAATTATCATTTTCCTGTGATGCCGCGTATGTTCATGGCGTTGCAGACGGAGGATCGTTATCCGATCACAGATATTTTCGACCAGACTCCTTCGATACCAGAGACCTGTCAGTGGGCAATTTTTCTTCGTAATCATGACGAGCTCACCCTTGAAATGGTCACTGATGAGGAAAGGGATTACATGTATAAGGTGTACGTAAAGGATCCTAAAGCAAGAATCAATCTCGGCATCCGGCACAGGCTGGCACCGCTGATGGGAAACAACCGAAAGAAGATAGAGCTTTTGAATTATCTACTATTCTCATTACCGGGAACACCCGTGATCTATTATGGTGATGAAATTGGAATGGGTGATAACTATTATCTCGGGGATCGTGATGGCGTCCGTACACCCATGCAGTGGAGTTCAGATCGCAATGCGGGCTTCTCAGAAGCAAACCCGCACCGCTTATACCTTCCTGTGATCCTTGACCCGGAGTATCATTATGAGTCAGTGAATGTGGATCTCCAGTCGCAGAGCACATCGTCGTTACTGTGGTGGATGAAACGACTGATCCACAAGCGCAAGCAATATAAGGCGCTTAGTCGTGGGGATATGAAATTCATCCATAGCGAGAATCCCAAGATCCTGTCATTCACCAGGACATATGAAGATCAGACGATGCTGGTGATTGTAAATCTTTCGCGCTACACGCAGCCTGCAGAGATCGAACTTGCTCAATTTCAAGGATACGTTCCTGTAGAGGTTTTCAGCCGGAACAAATTTCCATCTGTGAAAGAAGGACAGCCATACTTTTTTACGATAGGCGCACACGACTGTCTTTGGTTTGTTCTTGAGAAAACGAAAATGCATATCGACGACACAAGAAGCCTTCCTCTTCTTGAATTGAATGAGTGGGCTTCCATCACAACGCCACCAGTTTTGGAGCGTCTGGAACGGCAGATTCTTGAAGAATACTTTTGCAAGATGCGTTGGTTCGGTGGGAAGGGTCGTGTCATAGAAGACATGCGGGTTCTTCATCACGCTTCACTGGAAACTTCTGGATTACCGGCTATAATCCTTATCGTAGAAGTGCGATACTCAAGCGGTCTTCCAGAGCTATACCAGCTTCCCGTTGCATTTGGCGCTAACGGGTTCGCGCAGAAACTCAAAGACAGCTGTCCTCAATCCGTCATCGCCCGGCTCAAAGTCGGTGAAGAAGAAGGAATTCTTTATGACGCTATATACGGAGTTGAGCTGCAGGAGGCGTTGCTTACCAAGATGGCGCGCACCGTGAAGAAGCCTTTGAAGAAGTCTTCCATTCACTTCTATAGTTCCGATGCTGTTAAACAACACGTTTCGCAGCAGGAAAAGTTAAAGCCCAGGATTATGTCGGCGGAGCAAAGCAATACTTCCCTCACGTACGACGGCAAGTTCTTTTTGAAACTCTTCAGGAAAGTAGATACGGCTGTTAATCCGGATCTTGAGATCACGCAGTTCCTCAGTGGAAAAAGGTTTCACAATGTACCTGCGTTCGCGGGCGCCATTGAGTGGCGTTTCGAACAGGGGACGATGGTACTGGGATTACTACAAGAGCTTGTTGAAGCTTCCAGCGACGCATGGACATATATGCTGCAGCGCCTTGACGCGTTCAACGAAGAGATTCTATCAAAACCTGAGGTCACATCTCCTTCATCTCCGACATACGGCTCTCTGACGAAGCCGCTGGAGTATGAGGCAATGCCCGCAGACATGAAATTGCTTCTTGAGGGCGCCGTCGCAGAACAGGCCTTTCTTCTTGGGGTAAGAACGGGCGAGATGCATAGTTTGCTTTCATCCAGTACGGAAGACCCTGAGTTTCGGCCGGAACCATATTCACTGCACTACCAACGGTCCCTCTACTCGGGACTTCAAAGCCTGGTACGGAGTACATTCGAAAATCTTGCTCGCACTCTGCGCAAACTTCCGGAAGACGTTCGCAGAGAGGCGTCTGATGTATTGGAAATGCGCGACCAGATCCTCAACGTCTTTAAACGAATCTATCATCATAAGATAGACGTTGTTAAAATTCGGATTCATGGAGACTATCACCTTGGACAGGTTCTTTATAATGGAAAGGATTTCATCATTACGGATTTCGAAGGGGAGCCGGCAAGAACACTGAGTGAACGACGTCTGAAGCGGTCTCCGCTACGCGATGTTGCTGGTATGATACGTTCGTTCCATTACGCTGCTTACGGAAGTTTATATCTTGACAACCAGATCCGAAAAGAGGATTATGCGAAATTGATCCCTTTCGTTGATCAGTGGTATCATTATATGAGCGGGTTCTTTATGTCGGCGTATATGGATACCGTGAGTGGGCAGCCGTTTATCCCCCCGAATACAGAGGACATGGAAATCCTGATGACCACATTCCTGTTGGAGAAGTCTATCTATGAGCTCAACTATGAACTCAACAACCGTATTGACTGGGTAACTATACCCCTACGCGGCATTAAAGAGGTGATGAAGGATGTTACTGAGATGGCTTCGCAAGGGAAGACGGACGACGAAATCTGATAGTGGAAAAAAATATTCCGATCGTCAAACGTTTTTTGCGTCCGGAGCGTTGGACATCCTGATAGCGGGTGTTATCGGTAGCATGCAGGGATTCATAATGAGTGAACGGAAGCTGCTGCTTATGTTTCACTTAAAGAAAGGAGGTACCATGTCTAGTCCACAAGAAGTTTTATCAATCAACTGTCATCTTAACCTTTCGAGTGTGTGATGGGTTTTAGGTTGTTGAACCTCGGAAGATTTTAGAGACAGCGATAAAATTCATGAGGATTTTAAGTCCGGCCTGTGTCCCAGGCCGGACTTTCTTTTTTTAACCTATCACAGGGAGAGACATTGTATTCTTTTGATGAATATCGGGATAGTGACGTGAATCCTTCAGAAATATGACAACGGTCATGCACAGCGGTGAGTACGCCTTATATTTTTACATCATACAGCGCAAGCTTCTCGAATAAGGCACAACAAAGAAGGTCGTTAGATGAACACCTTTTCTCTACATCACAGCATACAAACGGAAGCCTTATCCGGAAAGGTCAGCGCAAAGAATCAGTGCACGAGCTATACGCAGAAGGATGGATAGTACCGGCACTCTAAAGAGCGGAAATATCATTTCCGCTTTTTTTTTACTGATAAACGTCAGGATGCCAATTGAGGTATTTCATAAATATCGACCGGTTGCCCGCGTATTTTGCCATCAGTTCCACACCCAAAGACGAGCAAAGATGGTCCATGAGCAAACAACTTCCACCCAGCGCATCCTCGTGATTGAAGACAACCGGGAGATGTCCGAAAACATAGCCAGTATCTTACAGCTTGCGCAATATGAAGTAATCTGTGCGCACAACGGGAGGCACGGTGTCTCTCTGGCACAGGAGACTAAACCCGATCTCATCCTTTGCGACATCATGATGCCGGAACTTGACGGGTTTGGAGTGTTGCACATTCTTCATCAGGATCCATCAACTGCAAATATTCCCTTTGTATTTCTGACAGCCCGCGCAGACAAAAATGAAGTCCGTGAGGGAATGAATCTTGGTGCGGATGATTACCTGACAAAACCTTTCGACGCCACAGATCTTCTTAAAATGATCGAAACGCGGTTGAAGAAAAGTGACTCATTAAAAAATCATTATAACACCAGCGACTTCAGCTATAACACCTTGTTCACGGATGCCAAAGAGCTCAAAGCGATAGAGAAGCTTCTTACCAGTAAAGCGAAACGTATTTTCAAAAAAAAGGAGTTTGTCTATGTTGAAGCACAGACGCCAACGGAAATATACTTTCTGCAGAAAGGGGAGGTAAAAACATACAAAGTCAATTATGATGGTAAAGAACTGATCACAGGCATTCATGGAGGAAAAGAGTTCTTTGGTTTTGCCGCGGTTCTGGAAGAGCAGGCACACCATGAGAATGCTGAAGTGATGGAGGAAGCGGAGGTCATCACCATTCCCCGAACGGAGTTTCTTCAGTTGGTTTATACCAGTAAAGACCTTGCAAGGAAGTTCATGAAGATTATTGCAGGGAAACTCGCCGATGCTGAAGACAGGTTAATCGACCTCGCCTACCAGTCGGTGCGCCAACGTGTTGCAGGCGTATTGCTGAAGTTGCAAGCCCTCATGAAAACCCTACATAATTCCGGAAGCATCAATATGTGCAGGAAGGATCTTTCAAGCATCGTGGGGACGGCCACTGAGTCATTGAACCGCACGCTGGCGGATTTCAAGGAGGAGGGTTTAATCGAAATACGGGAAGACGGCATCAAGATCCTGAATCAGCAAAAGCTGGAACGTCTCCTTCATTAATTCAATTAACAATGTGATATTTGCACAATTGGGCTGTTTGCAGGAATGAGCGAACAACTTCTTTAAATTTGGAACTATAAACAAAACATATAAATGAAGATCATTATTCAAAGTCCGGATTTCAAAGCAGATCAGAAACTAATTGATTATGTAACAGAAAAGGTAGAGAAGCTCGGAAAGTTCAGTGATCGCATTCAGGATGCGAACGTTAACCTGAAGCTTGATAAGTCTGACACAAAAGAGAATAAGATCTGCGACATAAAGCTCGCGATTCCTGGCAACGACCTTTTTGCAGTTAAACAGGCAAGGACTTTTGAAGAGGCTGCATCCCGTGCTGCTGACGCCCTTAAGTCACAAATAGAAACCTGGAAGGGTGCTTAGACTACTAAGCGAATACACAGCTTCAGGGATATCCCTAGTGCGGCAGTCGATTCTGCACGGCGCCATACACCCATGTACCGGCAATCGCGCTGAAGAGGGCGACCAGAACTATCAGTGCCCCTGAACCAATAAGGGCAAACAACGGACCGGGGCATGCCCCGGTCAACGCCCACCCCGCACCAAAGAGCAACCCCCCGATGATGTTTCCCTTGTGGAATGGTTTTGACTGAATCTGTACCGGGTCACCATCTATTGTTTTCAAATTAAATTTCCTGATAATAAAAACGGATATCATCCCCGTTACCACTGCAGAGCCAATCACTCCGTACATATGGAACGACTGAAAGCGAAACATCTCCTGTATCCTGAACCACGAGGCGACTTCTGATTTTATCAGGATGATCCCGAAAATTATTCCCGCAAATACGAAGCGCAGGTTCCAGGACCAATCGCGTTTCTTAACTGGATCAGACTGAAGAGTAGACCGTACTTCAAAGTCTGTTTCTTCTGTTGCTGGCGTACTGATCATAAGCGCATAATGAATGGGAGTACAAAATTGGCGACGAGGATACCTCCCAACATGAAGCATACTGTGGCAATCATGGAAGGCACCTGAAGCATTGATATTCCTGTGATTGAATGACCCGAGGTGCATCCACCGGCGTAGCGTGTACCAAAGCCAACCAGAAATCCGCCCACTACGATCAAAAGAAATCCTCTCACAGTAAGCAGTTCGGATATGTTGAACAATTCTTCAGGGTACTGTTTATTATAAGACGCGATGCCGTAGTTGGCGAGTTCTGTTTTTAATTCATCAGCGACGATGATGGGCTGCTGTGAAGAGAGGAAGAACCAGGCAATAAAGGAACCAATCACAATTCCTGAAACCAGGAAAAGATTCCACGCTTCCTTACGCCAGTCATACTGAAAAAATGGAATCCTGGCTGGAAAACAGATAGCGCATACGTGGCGTAGCGAAGAGGATATTCCAAAATATTTATTCCCAGCCAATAGAAGTGCCGGGACAGTTAAACCAATCAATGGCCCGGCCACATACCACGGCCAGGGCTCTAAAATACTTTGCAATAATTTTTCCATTAATCCATTTCCTTTAATACAGCAAAGAACTCCTCCATGTCTGCACACATCATAATCCCATAGCGTGCAGACTGCAACGCGAGATATTTCTTTTCAAACACAATTCCATGTTGCTCATAGAGTCTCAGATGATCAAACACCCGTAGGGTGCTGGTCGGCTTGTTTACGCGCCCTTGGCCATAGATAAATTTCAACTTCCGGATCCGTTCAAGTACCTCAGGCGTCGTGCCTGTAAATTTTCGCGAGGTCATTTTGTGGGAAACATCGTGTAGGTCATCGCCGGAGATACGGATCTCAACCTTCCAGTCACCCGTTTCCGGACGAATAAAGCGAAATGGCATGATGGTGTCACCCTTTTTCAGGGTGGCGGGATCGACGTGGGTATAGTCGCTAAGGTCGGGAAGATCTTCGGATTTTTTCCCTGAGCAAGAAAGAATCAAGATCGCTACGATAACCGGCGTCACGAGCCTGCAATAGCGAAAACAGGGCTTCATCAGTAGAAAAAATGCAATCCTCAGCATAAAATCCTCGAGAGGGAGTTTGAAGATAATACAAGCGAAACTTCTTTCATAGGTCAACCTTTTCTAAATTCCTGTCTGAATACGCATTTCGGCTGTATGGATAGATTGATTCTGATGCTGAATCTGAAGAGGATGACCGTTACATTACGCTTGAATACCTGAAGAATATTGAAGGACTCGGCATTAGATGGTCATAACAAGCAACGAGGTCTTCTCCTATCTTCAGGCTTGCAGAACCGGAGATGAACGTCTTCCTTCGTGGTTGCTTCTCAACCACGACTCCTCACCAGATAACGCGGTAGAAATATTGCAATGGTTAAAGAAGGAGAAGAGTTTCTCTCCCATTCCTGTCGTAATATTAAGCGGGATAGTTGATTTCGGGAATTGTGAGGGAGTGTTACGAACTGGGGGCATGTTCGTTTATTCAGAAGCGGCCCGGGCGATCGAGACTGAAACCAAGATGCGGAGTTTTCTTGACTATTGGTTTAAAGTGGTCGATCTACCGGAGGGAGTTCACAAGAACTGACGGCCGGATGTGGTATGATTTTTTTTAAGGTATAACAGGAATTAAAGACTCTATGAACGACGGATCACTTTTCGGGGCTGAGAAAATCTCTTTTGACCAGGCAATTCAACTTCAATCGGACGCACCTAACATCATCGTATGGGCAGCGCCTATTATGTTCTTCTTTGTGCTTATTGAGTATATTATTTCACATGTTCAGCATAAAAATTATTACGAAAAACGCGAAACGATCGGTTCTATCCTCGTCGGTATAGGCAATGTGATCATCGGAACAGCCATCAAGCTTCTGATGTTCTATATTTTGATCTTCTTCTATAATCTCATTCCATGGAGGATGGAGTTAAACTGGTGGACGTTTATCCCATGCTATATCTTTTTCGATTTCTGCAGCTATTGGGCACATCGGATCTCTCATCAGCAACGGTTCTGGTGGGCGACGCACGTAGCGCATCATTCAGGAGAGAATTATAATCTTACGGTGTCATTCAGATTAAGCTGGGTACAATACATCAAAGTAATTTTCTTCCTACCGGTATCTCTGATCGGTTTCCACCCAATTGTAATTTTCGTAACTAATCAGATTGCAGTTCTTTTCCAATTCTGGGTGCATACCGAATATATCAGGAAGCTTCACCCCGCGGTTGAATATATTTTCGCGACGCCATCCAACCACCGTGTACACCATGGAGCACAGGAGAAATATATCAATAAGAACTACGGAGCGACCTTCATTATCTGGGATCGTATGTTTGGAACATATCAGCCTGAAGAAGAACAAGCTATCTACGGAATCACCACCAATATCGACAACAAAGCCAATCCTCTTCACATTAATTTTCACGAATACATTGATATGTTCCGCGATGTAAAAAATGCGCGAGGTTTACGGAAAAAGTTATTCTACATATTCGGAGACCCGATCGACATTGCTGAGGAGAAAAAGGCGCTAGAGGGCAAGAAGTCTGATGTACCTGTTGACATCATCAGACCGGCGGAACAAAGCCCGCTGAAGAATCAATCCAGACAAAATCTCGAAGTGATTCAGCGCAGCAAGGAATGATCCAAAGGCAAGCTGATCTTTATCAATTGTTCTTTTCGACCGGGCTCACTATATCCTGAAGTTTTTTTGCATTGAAGACTGCGGCTACGTCGATGTCATTATTGAAGTAGGCGTACACATCCTTAACGCCTTTCAAAGGATTTATCTGAGACCAGATCCCCTGTAACTGTTCATCCGAATAGGGCGACTTGTAAAGTTGGGGCACCCCGTGAAATCTATAATAAACGGTGTCATTGGTCTTTACTACGTTGCCGGGAAGTCCGGGGTAACTAATCGAACAGAAACTGATTCCATTCTTCTTTAAGGTGGTGAACACTTTTTCATTCCACCAGGACTCATGACGGAACTCAATAGTGTTCGAAAATCCTGGATCGATAGCTTCGATTATCCTTTCCAGGTTCTCATCTGAAAATATTATCCCAGGGTGAAGCTGAAAAAGAATTGTTCCGAGTTTATCAGAAAGACCCTCAGCGACTGCGTTGTAAAAGTCGGCGGACTCTTTTGTCACGTTAATAAATCGTTTATAATGCGTGATCAACCTGGGAACCTTCACGGTGAAGCGAAAGTCTTCAGGACTTCGGTCGTACCATTGCCGAAGAGTTTCAGGACGTGGAAAACGATAGAAGGTAACATTCAACTCTACTGTATTAAAATGCTCACAGTAGAATTCAAACCACCGGCGTTTAGCCAGTTTGGGAGGATAAAAATCGTTTCTCCACCTATCGTAGGAAAATCCGGAGCAACCAATCCACCAGTTCTTCATACAGAATAGATTGGAAAATCAAATGCCGGTCTAGTCCTGATCGAGAGGCTGTTGGTATGGAAGGAAAACATAAAATACGGCTCCTTCTCCTTCTACGCCTTTTGCATATATGAATCCGTGGTGTTGGTGCACAATCTTCCGGCAAATAGCCAGTCCGATACCCACACCGGCCGTTTCTTCCTTATTATGAAGTCGCTGAAAAATTGTGAAGATCTTGTTTTCCATTGCCTGATCAAATCCAACTCCATTGTCATGAACCGAAATCCTTACGTAACGAACCATCGGATCAAGCGCCGGAAACTGTTCATACTCTGCGCTTGATACTATTGCCGTTTTAACAGAAACCACAGCGGGAACATCAGACTTTGAAAACTTCAGGGCGTTCGACAACAGATTGCTGAAAAGAAGTTCAATGTGTTCTTCAGATGCTTCAACCCGCGGCAACTCATCCACCATGACGCGCGCTTTTGTGTCAGTGATCAGATTATGGAGATCATGAAGCACCTTGTTTACAATCTTGTTGAGATCCACTTCCGCAAATGCATTAGGCTTGTCGGTACTTCGTGTAAACATCAGTAGCGTTTGAATGAGATCCCGCATTCGGGTCGCACTCATAATGATGCGGTTGAAGTATTCATCCTTGACATTTTCCTGGCCGGGCTTCGCGTTTAGCGCGATATCGCTGAACATCTGAATTTTTCTCAACGGCTCCTGCAGATCGTGGCTTGTCACATAAGCGTATTGTTTCAGCTCATCGTTGGCAAGCTCAAGTTGCTTTATCTTATACGTCAGCTTTTGTTCGTACAGCTTGACGGGGTTGAGATTATAGGCTGATACAAGTACTCCCTCCTCCAAAGGCGCGATCGCTGCCTGAAGCCAGTTCCGATCCTTTCCTATGTCGAGGTATCCTTCGATAGTTTTCTGGCTACCTTTCCCAATCACTTCCGCGAAAGCGTGTTTGATGTCGTCCAGAATAGACATGGGAATGATCTCTGATAGCTTCTTATGCTTCGATGACGTGATGCCAAGAATTTTCAAAGCTGCATCATTGCAATACGTCACGTAATAATCTTCAACGTCACCAAAGCTGTTGCGTACTGGTTTGAAGCTGATAATCCCATTGTTTGTTGTTTCCAGCAACGTCTGGCTGAAGCTTTCCGCTTTCTTCCTTAGATGGAGAAAACTGAAAGAGTAAAAGGTTGCCACTGTGATTAAAGACCCGGCTAACACGAGCATCCAAACGAGCCATCGATCAAGAAGAGATGTGGCATCTGCAAGATTTGCTTTTCGTCCCTCGAGCCGCTTGTGAGAGAAAGCAAACAAATTGTCTATAATCCTTTTGATGTTGCTGCGGAAATTTTCTCTGTCCTTTCTTGACAATCCAGGGTCCTGCATTTCGTCAAGCCTTTGATATGATTTGACTTGCCGTTTCAAGGAGTCGAGGCGGAGGCGTTGTTCCTGAAATCGAACCACATTCTTAAGATGGTCTATGCTATGTAAAATACTATCGTAGGCGATGTCTGATGGAATATAGAGATCAAGTTCATCCTTCCGTTTTGGACCATTGTTCATCCAGAAATGCAACAATGCGTCGAGTCGCTCTACCCCGACAATGACATCACCAATAGCTTGCACATCCGCGATATAGACTCGCATAGCATTGTAGCTGGACCGGTACAAATACAGCATCAGCCCTATCAGCAAAAAAACAACAGTGTAAATCGCGAGTAGTCTCTTGTTCATAGAGGAATCTTGGTCTGGAACAAGCTGCGACGCTCCTCCTAAGGAATGAGTCCGAAAACGTCGCGCAATTTTGCGCACAGCGCCTCAAAGCAATTCGGCTTCTCCATCACCTCAACGGCACCCAGACTGGAACATTTGTTTCTGATCCTGGTATCCAGGAAAGTTGAATAAATAACTACAGGGATATTCTTCAGCTGCGACGAATGTTTCAACTCTTCAAGTACCTCAACACCATTCAGACGCGGCATATTTAAATCGAGAAATATCACATCGGGATGCGTATCCTTTGCGGATAAGATTTTCAAAGCCAGCTCTCCATTGTCGAATCCCACGACTTCCAACGACTGGTCTATCGCCTCGCATGCCGATTTGAATATCTCCTGATCATCGCGATCATCATCGACTAATACAACTGATCTTATTACCTGCATAAAGAAAAGGTCAGTAAATAAAAATACGAGATTTAGCTGTGAAACGTTAACCGGATCTTGTTTTCGAGGGACCAACTGGAAAAATACCCTTTTACCGGGCGTAATTTTCCGGTCAATAGACGGCAGGTAATCCTCCACACTACGAGGCGGCTGTACGCCGGCATTATTTTTTGAGGTGTCTCCGTAAAAAAGTTATGGAAGAGAAGAAAGAAAAAATCAGAGAGCCATTTCCTCCGGAAAACACTCCTGAGCCACCGCAGGTAATGGATACATCCAGGCAGCCTGAATCAGGTACAAAAGAAAACGAGCAGGAAGCAAACAAGAAAAAATCTCCGGGAGACAACAATTCCAAAGAAAAAAAGTTGGGAGAATCTCCGCAGGAGATAGAAGATGAAACAACTATCTAATGAAAGGGTCGTCAATACGGCCCTTTCTCAATATGATAATTGATGATCAGAAATAGGTGGCCCAACTTGAAACTTCTGCCTAATACTCAGCTACCAGAATGCAGGCTAGTCTTCGCGATCCTTCTTATGCTTAAGGACCTTCGCTTCAATATGAAAGACAATCTCCTCGGCAATATTTTTTGTTAGATCGCCCGCGCGCTCCATATTCCTGGATATTGCAAACAGATTCAATAACGCTTTAGCTTCCTCAGGATATTCTCTGACAAGCTCCACTGTAACTTTGAAGGCTCTCTTCTTATGATCGTTGAGTGCCTCATCTTTCTTGGCAGCTTTACGAGCCAGCTTAGTATCGCTGATGCGTAACGCTTCGCCCATATCATTTAGCATCTCGACAACGATATCAAGCATGTCCGGCAGCTGATATTGACGTAATAACTTATCAGGGACTTTATTGATGTTGGATTTTAGCCAGCGGGCAAGACTCTTGGCATTATCTCCGATGCGCTCAAGGTCATTTGTAATTTTTAATGTAGCCAGTACAAACCTAAGATCCGTAGCCACCGGGTTGTGTAACGCGAGGATATTTTCGCAATCACGGTCGATAGCAATTTCCTGGACGTTCACCTTCTTCTCACCTGAGATGATCTCTTCCGCCAGATCGGTGTCTTTATTCTCAATAACTTCTTTACATTTGGCCACCTGACTACGTACCAGTGCGCACATATCACAAAGATTTTCCTTCAGAGCCTGCAGCTCGAGCTCCAGCGCTGACATTCGGCGTTCCTCTTTCATCATAATCTTAACGTGTTATTAAGTTAACCGAATCTCCCGGTAATATAGTTTTCGGTTTGTCTGTTTTTTGGATTTGTAAATAGCTCACTGGTTTTATCAAATTCGATCAGCTCGCCAAGATAAAAGAAAGCAGTCTTGTCGCTCACGCGGGCAGCCTGCTGCATGTTATGCGTTACGATTACTATTGTGTACTTTTCCTTCAGTTCCGCAATCAGATCTTCAATTTTTGATGTCGAGATCGGGTCCAAGGCAGAAGCCGGTTCATCCATTAATATGATCGACGGCTTCACAGCAAGCGTACGCGCGATGCATAAGCGTTGTTGCTGTCCGCCAGATAACGAAAGGGCCGGCTTGTGCAGTTTGTCTTTCACCTCATTCCAAAGAGCTGACTGCACCAAGGATTTTTCGACACGTTCCTCGATAAACTTCTTATCGTTATAGCCATGGATCTTCAGTCCATAAGCGACATTTTCGAAAATCGTTTTTGGAAAAGGATTAGGCTTCTGAAAAACCATTCCTACTTTCCGGCGGAGCTCTTCCACTTTCACCTTCTTGTCGTAGATATCTTCCTCTTCAATGAAGATCTTCCCCTTCTTCCGGAACCCTTCGATGTAATCGTTCATCCTGTTCAAGGTTCGAAGGAAAGTTGACTTTCCACATCCGGACGGACCGATGAAAGCAGTTACCGTATTCTCGCGGATGTTCATGCTGATATCCTTCAACACATGGTTGTCACCATAAAAAACATTAACCTTTTTTGCTTCGATCTGTCTCATCTTTCAGATACTACCAGTTTACCTTCTTTTGCCATTTATTTCTCAAATAGATCGCGATACCATTCATCAGGAATGTTATTGTCAACAGGATTATGATGGCTGCCGCGGAGTTCACCATGAATGCATGCTGAGGACGGGATACCCAGTTAAATATTTGCATTGGCAGCACAGTGAATTCATCCAGCGGCGTCTGTGCAACGAACGGGACATACGCCAAAGCGCCAATTACGATGAGGGGAGCGGTCTCTCCCACTGCTCTTGACAACGCAAGGATGATTCCTGTGAGGATTCCACCAGCCGCTGCCGGAAGCACCTGATACCAGATTGTTTGCCATTTCGTGGCTCCCATCCCGAAGGATGCCTCACGCAAAGAATTTGGAACAGCCTTCAGCGCTTCGCGGGTGGCGACAATGATGATCGGCAGAATCAGCAATGCCAACGTAAACGCTCCTGCCAGAAGACTACCACCGAAGTTCAACATGCGCACGAATATTTCGAGCCCGAGGAGACCGTAGATGATGGAGGGCACACCCGCAAGATTCGTGATGTTGAGTTCAAGGAACGATGCCAGGCGGTTTTGCTTTCCGTACTCCTGCAGATAGATTCCAGCAGCGACTCCCAACGGTATGGCTATGATCGCCGTCAATCCAAGGATCCATGCAGTGCCTGTCCACGCGGTGAGAATCCCGGCCTTCGCAGCGCGACGCGACGGAAGTCCGGTAAGAAAGTTCCAGTCAATGCGGGCAATGCCCTCAACAAGTATATTTATAATAAACACCACAAGGATAGCAAGTCCCAGGAATGTGCAGAAGATACCGAGGTATTTGAATCCAGTGTCGATATTTCGATTCAGCCTTATGTTACTCATACTTCTCCTGATATTTTTTCTTAATGAAATAACTGAGGTTGTTCAACAGAAAAGTAAAAACAAACAGACTGATACCGGCCGCAAAGATGGAATTGTACTCCATGGTCCCATGCTCCACGTCTCCAAGACTCACCTGTACAATATAAGCAGTGATCGTTTCTACTGCTTCCCGGGGATCAAACGTGAGGTTCGGCTGCTGTCCTGCGGCGATCGCGACGACCATGGTTTCCCCGATCGCCCGTGATACTGCAAGAATTACGGAGACAAGAATACCGGAGGATGCTGCAGGCACTATAACTTTGAATGAAGTCTGAAAACGTGTTGCTCCCATTCCGTACGATGCTTCTCTCAACGACTTCGGCACCGCAGACAAAGCGTCTTCACTGAGGGAGCTGATCAAAGGTATGATCATAATGCCCATTACGATTCCGGCTGATAACGCATTAAAACTGCCAAGATCAGGGATGAAATTCTGAAGAAAAGGAGTCACTACCGTCAATGCGAAAAAGCCGTAGACAACGGTTGGTACCGCTGCAAGGATTTCCAATGCGGGCTTAATACTTCGACGGACATCCTTGTGAACATATTCGCTGAGGTAGACAGCGATGATGAGACCAAGGGGTAATGCAGTGAGGATTGCAATTAACGTGGTGAGAATTGTACCTGAAAGAAGTGGAAGTATTCCGTAGCGTTTATTTGCAAAAAGCGGTGTCCATTCGGTATCGAACAAAAAATCCTTTAGTGGAACCTCAGCGAAGAACGACCATGATTCTGAAACCAGTACCCAAACAATTCCGATGGTGGTGAGGACCGTGATCAGCCCGCTTAATGCAAGCAATCTTTCAATGATACGCTCCGTGACCTTTTTCAAAGAGGAAGTGATCATTGTTGCGCAGCGAAATTCGTGAACTTCTCAAGTTCTGTTCTATACTGCTCCGGGGGTAAGGGTATGTACCCGACATCCGGAACCAGTTCTGTCGCAGTTGTAAGGTAGAAATCTACAAACGCTTTTACTTCTGGTTTTTGTGCGGAGTTTCCGGCGACATAAATAAACACCGGACGTGACAGCGGTGCATAGGTTCCATTCATTATTGTCTCTGGAGATGGAAGGATGGGGCCGCTACCTGCGTTTACGCCAACAAGTTTGAGTCGCTCTTTATTCTCGCTGTAATAAGCATATCCAAAGAAACCAAGTGCGTTCCTGTCGCCTTCGATGCCCTGCACCAGAACATTGTCGTCTTCGCTGGCGGTGAAATCACCACGACTGGAACCCGACTTACCAACTATAGCTTCTGTAAAGTAATCATAGGTACCAGAGGCGACTCCGGGTCCATAAAGGTTAAATTTTTCGTCGGGCCATCCATCACGAATCTGACTCCATCGGGTAATTCTCTCTTGCGCGGCGGGCTCCCAAATCTTACGAAGCTCTTCTATAGTTATGTCCGTGACCCAAGTGTTCTTCTTGTTCACCAAAACCGCGAGACCATCGAAGGCGATCGTCAACTCTACAAAATCGACGTTATTTTCCTTTGCATTCCTGGCCTCCTCATCCTTGATCGGACGCGATGCATCATTAATATCAACTTCCCCCCGACCGAATTTTTTAAATCCCCCACCTGTTCCCGAGACACCTACCGTAATCCGGACATCTCTTTGTTCAAGACGAAACTCCTCAGCGACCGCCTCTGTGATTGGATAAACAGTGCTCGACCCGTCGATTCTGATCGTACCCTTTAACTCCGCTTCCCCTGTGTTCCTGGCGCCGCACCGCATAAGAGAAAGCGCAAACGTGGTAAATATCAAAGCTCCGAACAGGTACCTCATATATACATTTTAATCCTTTGCAAAGGTAGCTTTCATGCGCGGCGGATGGAGGTATCTTAATATTATGTTTATGTTAAGTTAACAGGATGTTAAGTGAATTTGGTTGATTTTTAGTCTCCTTTGCACCAGATTCGTTTACGCATGAACCTAAAATTAGCCGTCGTTACCTTCTCAATCATTGCGCTGTGTGCTGCCAAAAGTGCCCATGGACAAAGTAAATCGTCTCTGAACTTTTATGCCCGCAAAGGTAATGGTTACGGTTTCGTCACTTCAGACAGCCTTTTTTCATTGAACTTCCAGTTTAGAATGCAGAACAGGGCTGCGATTGTCACCAAATCCCAGGATGATTTCGAGCCGGATTCTTTTGAGTTCAGGGTCCGCCGGCTTCGTCTTAAGTTCGAAGGATTTGTACACGACCCCAGGCTTACCTATTACATTCAGCTTTCATTCTCGCGGGGCGACATGGACTGGAGAGCAGAGGAAAACTCGTTGGTGAACAACAGCCCTAATATTATTCGCGATGCCGTCATCTATTACAATCCCACTCCTTCACTGAAACTGGGCTTCGGTCAGACTAAGCTTCCCGGTAACAGGCAACGAGTCATTTCATCGGGTAATCTTCAGTTCGCCGACCGGTCTATCGTGAACGCAACTTTCAATCTCGATCGGGACTTCGGATTCTTCGCGAATTTCCATCAGGATTATCTCAATTTGAAAGGTGCGATCACCTCCGGCGAGGGACGCAACGCTCTGAATTCGAATAGCGGGATGGCCTTCACGGGAAGGGTTGAAGTGCTTCCACTGGGAAAATTCATTGACAACAATGATTACACTGAAGGCGATCATGAGCGGGAGCCTACACCGAGGATATCGGCAGCAGCGACATTCAGTTACAACGATATGGCCAGACGCGAAGGAGGCCAGATCGGAAACGACTTATATACTCCCACATCCATAGCAACATTCGAGGCCGATGTCCTTTTCAAATATAAAGGATGGGCATTCTACAATGAGTATATGCAAAGGGATGCCGATAATCCCATCACCATTTCGTCGGAGAGTTCCGGACAACTGCGCAATGTTTTTGTCGGACAGGGGTACTTATCACAGCTGAGTTACCTTTTTAAGAACAACTGGGAAATTGCAGCAAGATACAGCGTTGTCAAGCCTTATAAAATCATTTACGACAACGATACATTCTCCATACTAAAAAAGAATACTGTTGAACAAATTGAAGGAGGTGTGACCAAATATCTCGTGGGCCATCGGGTAAAAGTGCAGGGGAACATTATTTACAACAATCAGAGTAACTCCATCGATGGTTCTTACGCTGACGGATTCTGGTCGGCAGTTTTCCAGATCGAATTGGGCATTTAAAGAAAAAACATGAGATGGTAATTACCACCTCATGTCCGTAATTAACACTACCAGCTGTAGCTTATTTTAAGGTATCCACTTCGTCCACGGCTGCGAAAACCATAGATCTCGCGATATTCTTCATCGGTAATATTTTCTACTCGCAGGCTTACTGAAAGATGTCGGGTAGGCACATAGTTGATACCGGCGTCAAGCAGGTTGTATTCCGCTACACGTCGTTCTCCCAATGCACCAAATGGTCCCGCATCGGCGTTGTACTCAACATCATTTCTTGTTCCTGCACGTCGGATAGATGAATAAATCGTCAGCTGATCATTAATGCGGTAACCAACTTCGGCGATCCCCATGAATCGCGGGCGTCGCGCAAGACTATTTACCGTGATTTCATTTTCCGCAAAAGCACCGTAGTTAAAAAGTTGTACTGTATTACTTCCGGTCTGAGGATCGGAAATATCCAACGGACTGATCACAATGCGGCCTTTCATAACTGATAGATTTCCCTGCAGATAGAACTTCCCGGAGTTCCACCGGCCTGACATCTCCACCCCATTTGCAATCTGCCTGGAGATATTAAGGTACCGATCACCCACGTAATCCAGATAGGACAGGTCGCTCACCGGAACGCCACCTCTCCAGAGATAAACGTATTCAATCACATTCGACACACTTGTGGTGTATCCTGAAACCGTGAAGTAGCTACCATTATCAAATTCCTTCTTAAAGCCCAACTCGACAGATACAGACTTTTCCGCATTTAGATTTTTATTTCCGCGTGTAATTTCCGGATCGGATCCTGTTGACGGATCATATAATTGATAAAGCGATGGTGCGTTGTATCCCGTGGAAAGAGACGCATACAATAATGCATTTGAAACCTGATAGGATGGATTTACTTCAAATGTAAAAAAGTCGCCTACAACAGAATGATGATTATAGCGTGTACCAAACCTGAGGTTAAGTTTTTTTACATCTATCGAGAGCTGTCCGAATCCGTAAATAGTAGATGTCGATTTTTCTATTGAGTCGTAGTTCACCTTTGTTTCGTAAAGATATCCTCCCGCTTTTGAAAAATAGAATGTATTGAATTCCATTTGTTCGTCATAATGCCCTGCCCCCGCAACGAGTTTGACGTTTCGAGTATTATAATGGGTAACTAGCTCATTAGTCAATGCCCGTGCGTGATACGAATCATCGCCGAAAGTTCGGTCATATACACCTTCCGCTACCAATGATGAATCGTTCTTTTGATGTCTTTTTGATTTTGAGTATGATCCGAGAAATGTTATTGAAAGGTCTTGTCTAACCTTTAAAGAACCCTGATACTCCAAAAGGCTACGATCGAACGCAAGAAACGCATTGTCGTCATCATCATAAGCCCTGTCATCGATGTCAGCCTTCTGCGATGTTTTCTTGCCTGCGATGAAGAAGTTCCACCACTCTGTAGAACGCCCTGTCTTGACATAATAATCGTTCTTGACAAACACGTCATTATCAGGCGGACGGAACCGAGGTGTGGTGATGGTATCCTCAGTAGCGTTGAGGCCCGCGACACGTTGGTTGAATGTGCTCCCATTTGCATACCATCCGTTTTTCCACCGATACTGGAGGTTAATGGAACCATTGGTTGCAAGCGACTTCTCTCCAAAAGTCCCAGCCTGTGCCTGAACGGAACCATGCAATCCGGAAGCGCCCCCTTTACGTGTAATGATATTGATCGCGCCACCCATGGCAGAACCGCCGTAGAGGGTACTATGGGCACCGCGGATAATTTCGATTCGCTCAATGTCAGTCAGGGAAATCTCCGACAGATCAATTGTACCGTTGGGAGAAGATGGATCTGAGATACGAAGGCCGTCGATCAGTACAACGGTTTGGTTACTGTTTGTTCCGCGCAGAAAAACACTCTGATTCATCCCGGGGGTCTGGGTTGCGCCAACCACATAGATCCCCATCTCGGCAGAAAGCAGATCAGCAGGGGAGTTATATACTGATCGTTCGATTGTCTCTCGTGTGATCACAGAGACGCTACGCGCAGCTGTGATCAGAGGCTGTTCCATTCTTGTAGCAGAGATCACTACCTCTCCCAGGACGCGAACGGAATCCTGCTGTGCATTAATTGTGTTTGGCGACAGCCACCAAAGGGCCAGTAGAGTGAAGGCCCAAACTTTTTTCTCCTTTTTCATCTTAAGTTTTTAATGGTTGAAAAAAGAGTAAAAGGCTGGAATGAAACCGGGACTGCTAAACGCAGTGATTTACATTCTTTGCTTTTTACCCGAAGCAATGAACTGGTTTGTAATGGCAGGTCTCCTGGCTTGCACTCTGTTACTGGTCTTCCCGTCTTTGCAGACAGTGACTACTGATTCAAGTAACGCTTAACAGTGCTTACAGTAGCGGGAACTGCTCCGGATTCGCACCGGAATTCCCTTTTAATCCCCCTTTCAGCATAAGGGCTGGAACCAAATACGATGCAATAATAATATTTTACCGGATGTCCGCTCATGATTGAAGTCATAATTTTCGCTTATAACCCGGCTGGCTTCAGATTTTAATCACTGATTATCTGAAATGAGAATCGAGAAGTCTGAATATGAGAAAGCTGTTCCTGAATATTCAACGTTTTGCAGTCGTACTTTTTGCTCTGGTCTTACTGATATGGGTGTTGATCGCGGCCAGAACGCTGCTCTATCCCATTGTAATGTCCATTTTGTTCGCATTTCTCCTTTATCCGTTTGCGCAGTTCTTTGAGAGGCGCGGACTACCCCGTCTAGTCAGTACGTTTATCGTAGTATTTACAGCTACCGCGATCGTTATTGGCTTGGCGTATGTTCTATATTCGCAGATTGGATTTCTTATTCGGGAGCTTCCTGATCTTAAGGAACACGCCCGCGAAAACATTACTGAAATCACAGCGCCTATCTCTTCCAACATTGGCATGGATCCAAATGAATTCAGACGATGGCTCAATGATCAGATAAATGTGTTTTTCGCAGATGAAGGAATTTTCTTTGAAACGATTTTCCCATCAACAACGGGAACCGTCATCGCGCTTGCACTGATGCCTTCTTACATTTACCTGTTCCTTTATTATCGCGATAAGTTCTACGAATTTTGTATGATGGTCATCCCGAACGAAAAACAGGAAAAGTCGGCGAGTGTAATCCATCAGATCAGCCAGGTGACGAAGCGATACATGAATGGAGTCTTTATTGTAGTTGGAATCCTGATTGTACTTAACACGCTCGGACTTTACTTCATTGGCGTGAAGTTCGCGCTTCTGTTGGGAATCATTTGGGGACTGTTTAACTTCATACCTTACTTTGGCATTCTGATAGGATCCATTTTCCCTCTGTCAATGGCAGTATTTACAGGAGATGGCCCGCAGGAAGTAATTAGTGTCCTCATTTTCTTCCTCGTGATTCAGTTTATCGAAAACTATATCCTCACACCAAATATCACTGGCGGCGGAGTTCAGGTGAATCCACTCGTCACCATTGTCAGCATTCTCGCTGCTGCGCTCGTCTGGGGAATTCCAGGAATGTTTGTCGTTATTCCAGTTGTCGGTATTGCCAAGATTGTGTTGGCAAACAACCCAAAAACAGCTCCACTTGCATTTCTCATAGGTACAACCGGTACAGAGGAACACGCCATCACCATAGAGAAAGCGAAGGCATTTTTCAGAATAAAAGCCAGCAAAGGTCAGTGAGACAAAGAAATCATTAAATACTAATCATTAACCTTCTCGGTCCAGACTTCCATCTTGCTCATCATGCTCATGTATTCGTGTAACGAGATGAATCTCGAAGCGATGACTTTATCGAATTTTTCAGACAAAAGAGTGTAGTAACGATCTTTGATTTTCATTTCGTTGAACTGCATTGCCAGGAAGTTTTCACCCAACATCTTACACTGTCTTGGCGTCCAGTCAACAGGATCATCGATATAATGTTGAAAGAATAGATACTCATGTCCAACGACCCGGCTATACTCAAATTCGAAATTTGAGAACAGAGTGGTGAACTCATCAGACATTGAGGGGTTTATTTTCAATAATGATTCAAAGGTTGTGCGGCGTAGCGCCTCGTCTGTAAGCATCGCGTTGCTCCAGATGTTCTTCCATCCACTGGATTCATAAAGCCTTGACTTTAGAAGCAGATCGTACAGCGCTTCCCCCTGAAGAAATTCCAACGCGATAGTAGCATTGGTAAAAGTTAGTATCTTATTGAAGTATTCTTTTTTGATTGCAGTCTCAGCCTTCTGATTTTCAAAGAACGTCGACAGGCTGCGCTGGTGAACATCCTTCTTCCTGGCTGACAAGATGCTTCATCGCACGCAGAGTATTCTCCTTAAGATTACTGAGTTGCAGCTCGTACTGTTCATACAGTGGCCAGAACATTTTCTCTTCCGATTCCATCAACGTGAGGGAAGCTTTGAGAATGTTAATGCGATCTGGAACAGAGTTGACGGCAAGCTGCGTATCTGCATGTTGCGCCTCACCAGAATAATATCCTATAACTCCAGCGAGGAAGAATGGGACGAAGCGTTTCATCGTTTGGGAATGTTGAAAGTTTGTAAAGTCTCCCCCAATAGGCAATGTGGTTTGACGATTATGTCATCCAAAGTGGTGCCTTTCACCGGAAGATGATTAGAATTGAATTTGGGGAGAACCTCACCCGAAGGCAAAGCCCCATGGCTAGTCTGCTTACAGACTTTTTCAACGATTGAAAAGTGTGAACACGTTTCTTAGTTAGACGAATCTGAACTTATCGTATTGTGCTGGAAAATGTCGCTTACGATATCGTCGACAAGCTGAGGGAGGATGTCAAGTTTCAGGGAGATCTTTTTGCACAGCGCAAGTTCACGTGAGCTTATATGACCATCAACGGTCATTACTGCAACAAGGTCCTGAATCTGTTGGACTTTGTCATCGTATTTTCGTGGTGGAACAAAGCTGATTGAGTCAGGATGCTTTCTTATTTGGTTGATTTCTTCTTCGGTAATTCCCAGAATCCTGGAGATAGTGACCAGCATATCCCACTCATCGGCATCTAAATGACCATCGGCAAGGGCCACAGAGAGCAGATTTTTCACGTG
>JAEYXN010000003.1 GCA_023431285.1 Bacteroidota bacterium | reverse complement strand
CTTATCGAAGCGTTCATACTCGTGGCCCTCGTGGTTTATATCTTTCTTCAGGATTTCAGATCGACGCTCATTCCGGCTATTGCTGTTCCGGTATCATTGATTGGAACGTTCTTCTTTATGCAGCTGATGGGATTCTCTCTGAATCTTATCACACTATTTGCTCTTGTACTCGCCATAGGTATTGTTGTCGACAACGCGATTGTGGTGGTAGAGGCGGTGCATGCCAATATGGAGAAGACCACCCTGACACCATTGCAGGCAACGGAGAAAGCCATGCGGGAAATCAGCGGAGCTATCATCGCGATTACGCTCGTGATGTCAGCGGTATTTGTCCCTGTCGCATTCATGAGCGGACCGGCGGGAATCTTCTACAGACAGTTCTCCCTGACCATGGCTGTTTCCATTGTTCTCTCCGGGATCAGCGCACTGACATTAACGCCTGCGCTATGCGCCATGATGCTGAAGAACACTCATGGTGTCTATAAGAAGAGGACGGCCATCCATAATTTTTTCAGTCGTTTCAACGATGGATACAATAAATTATCGGGTCGCTACCGAAGGATCGTCGCGGCGATTGCAAACAGGTCTGTCGTTACATTCGGTATGCTCATTTTCTTTTGCGCGGTGAGCGGGATTTTGGGGGTTGTTGTGCCATCGGGTTTCATTCCCGAAGAAGATCAGGGAGCGATCTATGCGAACATTACTACTCCGTCGGGATCAACGCTGGAACGAACAGAGGTGGTAGTTGATGAGATTCAGGAAATAGCCGGAAACATGGATGCCGTAAGTTCGGTATCGAGTCTCGCAGGGTATAGCGTGTTGTCTGAGGGTACTGGTTCAATTTATGGCATGAACCTGATCAGCCTCAGGAACTGGAGCGACAGAGACCAGACGGACAAAGAAGTTATCAAAGCCCTCCAGGAAAGTACGCGACACATCAAAGATGCCGAGATAGAATTCTTCACTCCTCCTCCGGTACCTGGATACGGTAACTCGAGTGGATTTGAGCTACGGTTATTGGATAAGTCGGGTGAGGGCGACCTTGCGCGAATGCAGGATGTGGCTGAATCATTTGTGGCCGCATTAAATAGCCGACCAGAAATTACCAATACATTCACAACCTTCAACGCCAGCTTCCCACAATATCTCCTTCATATCGACGCAGATAAAGCGGCTCAAAAGGGGATTTCGGTAGAGAATACCTTGAGTTCACTACAAACATTTATTGGAAGTGAATATGCGACAAACTTTATACGATTTGGTCAGATGTATAAGGTGATGGTACAAGCGCTTCCTGAATACCGTGAGAAGCCGGAAGACATTCTGAAACTATACATTAAGAACAATTCTGACGAGATGGTTCCGCTATCGACCTTTCTTCGCCTGGAAAAGGTTTATGGCCCGGAGCAGATTACGCGTTATAATATGTACACCTCCGCGATGATCAATGGCCAGCCTGCAACGGGATACAGCAGTGGTCAGGCGATTAAAATCATTAAAGAAGTCGCCGCAAGCGAATTGCCAAAAGGATACGGCATCGACTGGGCTGGTTCATCACGTGATCAGGCCGCGGCCGGGAACGAGGCGATATACATCTTTTTGATCTGTCTTCTCTTCGTTTATCTCCTCCTGGCAGCGCAGTACGAAAGTTTCCTTCTCCCGATGCCGGTAGTGCTATCGTTACCTACCGGGATATTCGGCGCATTTTTCCTGCTCTCGGTTCTGGGACTTGAAAACAATATCTACGCGCAGGTAGCCATGGTGATGCTGATAGGTCTCCTGGGAAAAAATGCTATTCTGATCATTGAGTTTGCAACGCTCAAACATCGCGAGGGAAGGACGCCACTTCAGGCTGCTATCGAAGGTGCCACGGTTCGTTTGCGACCTATCTTGATGACTTCCTTTGCTTTTATAGCAGGACTCATTCCGTTAATGTTTGCCAGTGGCGCAGGAGCCGTTGGAAATAAAACGATCGGTGCCGCCGCCGCGGGAGGAATGTTGCTTGGAACGTTATTCGGAGTTGTCCTGATCCCGGGACTATATGTTGTCTTCGCCACTTTAGCGGAACGCTTTAGTCGCGGAAAACTTGAAGAAATGGCTTTGACTGAAGAAATCTAAATTCATTTTTTGATGAGTACTGGAAAAAGGATATTACACATACTGATAGTGGCGATCGCGGGGGTGTCATGCAGACCAACGGTATCCCTACACACAGAAACACCCGAACTGCCGAATCGATACGGCGCGCAGACTGACTCCATAACGGGGGCGCGAACGCACTGGAAAAAGATCATTACGGACACCACTCTTGTTTCGTTAATAGATATCGCTCTGGAAAATAATCTTGACGGACGGATTGCTCTGCAACGCATCGGGATGGCCGGTACGGGACTTCGTTCTGCCAAAGGCGCAATTCTTCCGACCGTCTCAGTGGCGGCCGAAGCCGCGCAGCGTAAATGGGGTCAATATACTATGGACGGTGCGGGAAATGCTTCGACTTACATCCGCGGAGACGAAATTGTTCCTGAACATCTGCCGGATTTCTTTTTAGGATTTCGTGCGGCATGGGAAGTGGATATCTGGGGTAAGCTTAAGTCCAAAAAAGCCGGCGCGCTGGCAAGATACCTTGCTTCAATCGAGGGCCGGAATTTTGTGACAACCAATATTATCGCAGAGGTTGCATTGACATATTTTGAGTTGGTTCGATTGGACAACGAACTGAAGATCATTCGAAACACCACGAAATTGCAGGAGAGTGCATTGCAAATGATCAGCGTGCAAAAATCTGCCGGGGTGGCAAACGAACTGGCGGTAAGCCAAATGGAGGCACAGCTGCTTCATACTCAAAAACTGGAGCGCCAGGTGCAGCAGGAAATTTTCGCGACGGAGAGTGAACTTAATATGCTGCTTGGGAGAGTAGCAACGCCAGTACAGAGGAATTCATCGTTGTATGAGATCCCTGTTGAATATCCAGTGGCTGCAGGTGTACCATCAGACCTGTTGCTGAATCGTCCTGACATTCGGAAGGCGGAGTACGAGCTACGTGCCGCAAAAGCAGATGTCCGCGCGGCACGTGCAGCTTTTTTACCAACTCTTAATGTTTCCGCGGCTTACGGTTTTCAGGCATACAAGACATCGCTGTTGTTCTTAAATCCGGAATCCATCGCGTACGGCTTCGTAGGCACACTGATGGCCCCCGTTTTGAACAGAAGCGCGATAAAGGCAAACTTCGAGTACGCAAACGCCGTTCAACAGGAAGCTTTGTATGCCTATCAACGCGCGATCCTGGCAGGCTATACGGAAGTGTCGGTGCAACTCGCGCAATTCGATGCACTTTCGGATCAGGCCGAATTGAAACGACGCGAAGTGGAAGCACTTGACCGGTCAATAGAAGTATCTAACGAGCTCTTCCGGTCTGGAAGGGCGAATTATATAGAGGTTATCATGGCACAGAATAATTCTTTCAATGCAAAAAAGGAATTTGTTGAATTGAAGCAACTGCAGCATGTCACGGCTATTAACTTGTACAGAGCGTTAGGAGGGGGGTCGGGAATTGTTAGCGAGTAAACCCTATGCGCCTCAGTAGAAAAATACTACCGTTACTTCATTGACCACCGCTCCAGGCACTGTCGTGCCTGGAGCCATAGTCGAAAACTCCAGCAACTTCATCCCGTCATCGTACCTTTCTCCCTCCCGTATCCTCCCACAAAAAACACACAAGCCCGACCAACCCCACGATAAAACTCCCTCCCAGCTGATATACTGTCGGAAATTTAAGAACAACACAAACACTGATCAGGACAAATATCAGCGTACCTACTATCGACCAGTAAGGACGATCCGCTATGGCGAGCGTTTGTGATGGAGCTCGCGATGACGTCGGTTTTCGGAGCATGAACTGGAAGGAGTCAAGATCCCAGATGATGAGCCAGGTGGCCGCGAGCAACATCAGTCCTGTGACGATGGGTGTTCCTCTGAAATGAAAAGAAAGGGTGATGATGAAAATATTGAGGATCATGCCGAAGAATAACGCTGCGCCAAGCCTTGCGAATCGTTGTGTAATCAGGAGGCCGCCGGCGACGACCTGAAACCACCCGATAAAGTTCCAGTACAGGCCCGACGTCGTCATCACCCGAAAAAATTGTTGAATAGGTTCGAGCTGTTCTATCGGCGTTCCCGGACTACTGATGAGCAACTCCTGATTGTCGAACTTGCCCATACCAAATGCGGCCACTACGAATCCACCACCAATGAGGTAACGTAGATAGATGGTGAAGATTTGAAGAAAACCGAACTGCCTGAAGTAAGCGATGATGCTGATTATTTTGTCCATTGGAAGCTGCCAGACCTGCAAGACGAACGGCTAATCTGTATGTTACACTCCCGCTGGTATCAAATTTTTGTCCGCTACTCCTAAAAATCCAATCAACCGTATGAAAAATATTTTTGCATCACTCAGAAAAGATAAAACCGTGCTGATGGAACTTTTCCATGAAGAGCTTAAGGACATCTATGGCGCAGAGAAACAAATTCTTGCAGCACTCCCACGAATGAAGGAAGCAGCTACTTCGCCTGATCTGGCGCTTGCTTTTGAAGATCACCTTCACATTACTGAAGATCAGATCGAGAGGCTTGAGAAAGTATTCTCACTACTGAAGCAGGAGCCTGAGTCAAAGAAATGTAAAGGAATTGCCGGTTTGATCGATGAAGCGGAAGAAGTCATCAGCGAAACCGACGAAGGGACAGCTACCCGTGACGTTGGTCTGATCATCTCTGCTCAAAAAGTAGAGCACTATGAGATCGCTGCTTACGGAAGCTTGCGTCAACTCGCGAAATCCATTAGCCCTGATATCTCAGCGCTGCTTGAAGAAACACTGCAGGAAGAAAAGGAGACGGACATGCTTCTTTCCAACCTCGCGGATATGATGATCAACGCTGACGCTGAAAAAGAAGAGTAAACTCATTCACAGCGATCAAAAGAAAATGCGATAGTTGAAGAGGTTCGACTATCGCATTTTTATTTTATGTACTAAATAACGTGATCCGACTATCTCTCCTTCACTAACTCCTCAATCTCTTCGAGCTCACGAGAAATCGACTTCGTGATCTTATCGAGCTCCCGCACCTCATTGGAAATCGTGTTCACGTACCACTCGCGACTTGCCTCTGTATCGATCTGCACCAACCTCAGCAGCCCCAGCATCCGCGCGACGGGGCCGCGTACATGGTGTGCGTTGGAGAACGCAAAATTCACGAGCTTCTGATTCCGCTTGCGCAACTCTATCTGAATGGAAATCTTTTCCGAAATATCTATATGTGAACCAAGGAGCACTTTTCCCACGCGGCCTGCGGTTGGTAAAGGCTTCGAACGTGACAGCACCCAGATCCAGTTCCCCTTCCTGTGCTTCATGCGAAAAGTATTCTCATAGAAAGAGTTATCCAACCCCGAAGCAAACACAGCAAACTTATCAACAGCAGGTTTCCGGTCTTCCGGATGCAACAGGTCCAGCCACAGCGTTTCGATGGTCAGATTATATTCTTTCAGAAACGTCTCCTCTTCATAGCCAAGCATCTGGAAGTATTCAGGACTGCACCACACGTATCCTGTGTCCGAATGAAACTCCCACGCACCCATGTCGGAAATCGCGATGATTGAACGATACTTCTCTTCATTCGCCCGCCTTAACTTGTCGCGCTGTGCTTTCGCGTAATAGGTCATTCCCAGAATGTAGAGACACGCCACACAAGATGCGATGAACAATTTGATATGCACGGAATCGAAATCAGTGTTGACCGACGCTAACTCCAGCAAAGAAACCATTGTTGCAATGATGACGGCCAATGACATTAACATCAGAATTCTGAGGAATCGCTTCTCTCCTCCTTCCGTGAACATTGACGTGACGAATTTTCTTATGCCCAACTTTTCCTAATTTATAAGGATCATCGATTTGTCATCTTCCGGATTGTTATACAGAAACCTTGCGTGTCTTCGCAAACTGTGCCTCAAAAAGTTCCTCTGCATGACGATCGTTCTCCAGCAGATAACGCGCGCTGATATACTTGGTCACGACACCCGATTCATCCTTCACAGGCATAAGCATGGCATCCACCCAATAGTGTGTCCCATCCTTCTTCCTGTTCTTTATAACGCCTCTGAATTGTTTTCCAGCCTTTAGTGCAGTCCAGAGGTTCTTGAATAGCTCCTTCGGCATCTCAGGGTGCCTGAAAATCTTATGCGGTTGTCCGATAAGTTCCTCACGACTATACTGCGACACCTCGCAAAGTTTATCATTTACAAACGTGATGTTCCCAAATAAGTCGGATTCTGAAAGTATCGTTGTCGCACCCAATACCATTTCGCGTATCTCAAGATCATGGCGCATCTTTTCAGAATCAAAGAACTGCTTATTGACCAGGTCCTGCGTTGCCGATAACTCTTCCATGTTTTGACGAAGCTCTTCCTCCTGAGCTTTCAATTCTTCAGCTTGCTGTTGTGTTTCACGAAGCAGCTCTTCAGTCTTCATCTTTGAAGCCGTTAGATCGGTAATGTCTCGGGTGAAGATCGCAGCAGCATACACTTTACCTTCCTGATCGCGTAGTGGCACATAGTCAGCATCAAAATAGGCTGTGATATTTCCGAAAACATAGTGTTCAATGCTGCTGAAGGTTTCTCCGCTCAGTGCGCGCCTGAAAGATTTCTCATAACGATCAGCATCCGCTTCAGTGGCCGCCAGTTTTCGGATAGAAAGCCCTTTTTCAATAGTGAATTCCAGATCGCGATAAGAAGACCGAAAAGCCTCATTGAAATGAAGGATGCGCAGATCATTGTCGATTGTGGCAATCGAATCCTTCGACGCATTTATTAGTCCAGTAACAAACAATTCGTTACGCTGCACTTCATTCAGTACACGGTGCATCTCCTCCTGCGTCGCAGACAATTCCTCCATATTTTGCCGCAATTCCTCTTCCTGAGCCTTGAGCTCTTCGTTCTGTTGCTGCGCGGCTAGTCTTGCCTGGGTTATTTCGGTAACATCCTTCGCAATGATCGCGATGTTATTAATCTTTCCATGGCTATCGTAGATGGGAGCATGTCTGGTTTGAAAGTGGTGATCGAGATCTCCGACCTTTAAGCTCTCCGATATTTCGATCACTTCGCCCTCAAAGACCTTCTTGTAAATCGCCTTCTTCTCAGCAATAAACTCCTCCTTTTGAAAAATGTCCAGAATACAAAAACCAACAGCGATGGGAATACCCATGCGGTTGAACGATTCCTGATAATGCTTATTGAATCGAACCAGCTTGTAGTCCCGATCTATTGTCATCGTCGGATCCGTTGACACATCCATCAGGTCGCTCAGGTATCGTTCACTCTCTTCGACCTTATTCTTGATTTGTGTGATCTCAGTTACATCTTTCGCAAAGATGGATATCGCATGAATCTCATTCTTTTCATTCCTGATGGGCGTAAAAACGAAAACGATGTACTGATCTATCTCGCCGAAAACATAATGCTCGTTCAGGGAACCACGAATCCCACTGAACGCCTGCTCATATTTTTCAATATGTCGCGGACGATCCTCTGGTTTTACCAGGTTGGTGATGTCAAATCCGCTCTCTACAATAATTCCCAGCTGTTTAAAGTTTTCGTACAGCGCCTTATTGAAGTTTGTAACCTTGTACTTGCGGTCGATGGTTACAATCATATCGGAAGCAGAGTCCAGTATGCCTTTCGTGAATCGCTCGTGATTTTGCACTTCATTCAAAATACGTTGCATCTCCTCTTGCGTAGAGGCCAGCTCTTCCATGTTCTGACGCATCTCTTCCTCCTGCGAACGCATCTCCTCTGCCTGCGACTGCGTTTCTTGTAACAGTATTTTGGTCCTGTCATTGGCGCGAACGCCCGCAATTGTTGAAGCGATGCTCTCACCGAGCTTCTCTACGAATTCAATCTGATAGGGCTTGATTGTATTGAACGAAGCAATTTCCACCACTCCGTATACGGTATCGTCCAGCTTCAAGGGAACAACCAACAAGTTACGGGGCAGCGCTTCGCCCAGACCGGAAGTGATCTTTATAAAATCACCAGGAATGTTCGTCATGTATTGGGTAGACTTCTCGAGCACCGCCTGACCAATAATTCCTTCCCCTAACGCAATCTTCTTTTCGAGGTACTTCTTACGGTCATATGCATAACACGCCGTCATCTCCAGGAAAACATCGTTAGGGTTTTCGTCATCAACAAGGAACAACGCGCCCTGATTGGCTCCCATGTATGTGACAAGGTTTTGCAGAATGTTGTCCGAAAGACGCTTAAGCGTATCGTTATTTCTGGAGCGGAGTATGTCTACAAAACGTGCCAGACCCTCGTTGACCCAACTGCGTTCTTTCTCAGCCAGGGAGAATTTCTTCATCTGGTCACGCATTGAGATGAGAGAGTTACTTAGTTCTGAGGCGATTCCATCTTCGGTGAGATCTACATCCAGGTTGCCCTTCTCAATTTCACGAATGAATTGAGTGGCATTGGCAATGGTGGCAGTCAATGATTGGAGATTCTGAGTGATATCACTCCACTCCCCGGTCTTCACGAGCTTTCGGTTCAGCATAATTATATTTTGAGGAAACAAAGCTACTGTGTATGAATAAAGGCGAACGGGTACACCCACGAAGAGTCCACTTTTATGATTAAATTGTCCACCAATAATTAGGCGAAAACCTTACACACATATTTTTTGAAAAAGAAGCCGCCGCCACCGTTTCACAGTATTGATTCCTTCCGGTCGCGAAAACATGTCATTGACAACTTTGACATGATTCGTCTTGAGAAGGATCTGAACGAGATTGGTTATTCATTGCGTCCGCACAGCCACGACTGTTATCTGATCATTGTTATCACACGCGGGCGCGGCTCACACACCGTTGATGGTGAGAATTTCAAAATAGAGCCCCCTTGTATCTTCATCCTTTACCCGGGCCAGATCCACAGTTTCGAATTCACAAAAGACATCCAGGGGTTTGCCGTGTACTTCACCATGGATTTCTATTTGCACTATGCGCGCGAAAGACATTTTGATAAAATTCCATTTTTCCGTTCCGCACATCCCCAGCTGTACGTAAAGACCGATGCTGCATCGATGAAGTTTATCTCGGTGTTGTTGGAAGAAATGCTTTCGGAGTTGACCAATTCCTTCACAGCGAAGGAGGATGCGCTCAGAAATTTTCTCGACATACTATTTATTCGCATTAACCGTCTCTGCACAACTTCTCAATTAATTCCCGGAAAGGTTTCTTCGGTGGTACAGGTGAGAAAGCTCATGCGACTCATCGACACGAACTACAAAAAGATAAAAACACCTGGCGAATATGCGAAGTTGATGAACCTTACGCCGAACCATTTGAATACCTTATGCAGGCAGGGTCTTAAGAAAACAGTGACCGATCTGATTCACGAACGAATTATCCTGGAAGCAAAACGTCAGCTTGCTTATACTGACTGGGGTGTGAAAAAAATTTCCGATAACATTGGATTTAAAGACAACTCTTATTTCCTAAGGCTATTCAAGAAAAAAACAGGGATGACGCCTGATCAATTCAGGACAAGTTCTAATGAGGTGAGGTGATCAATCCAACATCATCCGAATAATCGGGTACGGTTTTCCGTTATCATCCACCGACGATCTGTCATACTCCTTAAATCCCAATCGCTCGTAGAATTTGACGGCGTGGATGTTGTCTTCGTTCACGTCAACTTTGTTCACAGCCAGTTCATTCAGCGCAAAGTCCATTAGCATTCTCCCGATGCCATTCCCAATACTCGAAGGCTTGAGGAAAAGCATTTCCAGTTTGTCTTCAGCGACGCCCATGATCCCGACCATCTCACCCTGTTCGAATGCGCAGTACGCATCAAGAGAAGAGAAATCTATACAATTGACCTGCGCTTTGTAGAATTCGATGTCTTCACGTTCGAGGAAGTAGTGTGTTGCGCGAACCGACTCTTCCCAGATAGCGATCATGCTGTCGCGATATGCGGGTTTATATTTTTTGATTGAAATATCCATTGCTCAATCTACATTAACACAAGTGCTGTTGCTAAAATGTAACTGTACGGATTTCCAATCAAAATGGTTCGTCAGTATCTGAATGAAAACACCAATTTTTTCCGCGTTATTCTTACATCTTTTTGGTCGTCTCGCTCAATGGCCTTACGTTCGCCTAATATGAAAAAGCAATTCCTGAAATTTCTGGATCTCACCAGCGCTCTCGATGATTTCGATCACATTCATGCCAACATCGAGAATGGCGTTAGCTTCAGAGGCACAAATCTATGGATTCTGATTTTCGCCATCATACTCGCTTCTGTTGGTCTGAATACAAATTCCACCGCCGTCATTATTGGTGCGATGCTTATTTCTCCTTTGATGGGACCGATCAACGGGATGGGATATTCCATTGCCACCTATGACTTCGCGCTTTTTCGTCGATCACTAAAAAACTTTGCATTTGCTGTGTCGGCCAGCTTGGCAACGTCAACCATATACTTTTTGATTTCTCCCATCTCTACCGCGCACTCTGAATTATTGGCAAGAACAACGCCGACTATCTATGATGTGTTGATTGCATTGTTTGGTGGATTGGCAGGCATTGTTGCGATGAGCAGCAAACATAAAGGAAACGTGATTCCAGGCGTTGCTATCGCGACTGCTCTTATGCCGCCGCTGTGTACCGCCGGGTATGGACTGGCCACAGGTCAACTAAGTTACTTCTTCGGAGCGTTCTATCTGTTTGCAATCAATACCGTTTTTATTGGAATATCATCCGTCCTCTTCTCCCAAATGTTAAGCTTCCCGATCAGAACGCTCGTCGAGCCCAGCGAAAAAACACGGGTTAATCGATGGATCTCCGTTGTCATTGCGATCACGATCATTCCAAGTATTTACTTTGGCTACCTGCTTGTGGAAAAAGAAAGATTCAATAAGAAAGCAAATCAGTTTATCAGCAGCGTCGGGGCTGTTGATGGAAGCTATCTTTTGCGTTCTGACATAAATGCCGGCACAAAAGCAATCCGGTTAATTTATGGTGGAAATACCGTGAGTGAGCCCAGCAAGAAGATCATTTTTGAACGTGCGGCAGAATGCGACCTGGACGGAACAGATATAAGTTTTGAACAGGGTTTTTCATTCAGCGCCGTGAGCGACGACATTACCGAGGTCGGCAACAATCTTAAAGCGGAGATCAACAGACTTAAGGCCGAGCTTCAGCAAAAGGAAATGAAGCGTGACAGCGCCGAGAATACATCGTCAATCGGAGGAAGGCTGGTCCTGGAGATTCAAACGCTTTATCCGGACATTATAGCGTTGTACTATTCTAATGCAATGGAATTCTCGGCCCGAAAAGACACAACGGACACGACAAACGCCACCCGGATACCCACGATAGTTCTCACATCATCCAACAATGTAAAAGAAAGCGATCGAAGAAAGATCGAACAATGGTTAGGTCAGCGCCTACAGTTGCAGGACCAGCTTCGCGTGCTGTTCACTACGGATTAATTCTCCTGATCAGTCAATTTGAAATTGCAACCTCCGGGAAACGATTTCTTTTTTCTTTTCCGTATAACCGTGAATCCCTTCGAAACCTTTCATATCAAATTATTATCGCAAGGGCAAAGAAAATGCTACTTTGCGGCCAAATGAAAGGTGTTGTTATTGTGCTGGTGAGTTATGCCCTGTCCATGGTTTCTTATGGAGCGCTGGAGATGGGCCACGACCTTCTGCATTACCTTGCAGAACACCATCGCGTAATGATGCATAACCACGATCACGACCACCATCATCACAGTGTGCGGGATCACAACCACGGACATTCCCACAAACACACCGTTTCGCATCACCACGAGACCGACAGCAAACCCGATGAAGCACTCCCTTCTCTGCTAAGCTTCTTTCTTTTCGCGGAAACAAATCCTGAATTTAGTTTCGAAAATGTCCTGCAAAAATCGTTTTCAATAAGCACTGATGTTGGAAGAAAAAAAGGTCTCAATCTTCTTCCCACCACCCCTCCGCCTGAAATTTCTCACAACGTTTAGGGTATATGCGTCTTGAGTGATGCATTCTCATGTCTTTCGCAAGGCATGAATTCATATTTTCAATTTTAGAAGTTTAATTATCCATGAAATTTTTTCTACCTCTGGTGGGGCTGATCTGCTTTACCATGAATTTGACTTTAGGCCAGGGGATCATTGGAACGATCACTGACTCACGACAGACACCTTTGCCCGACGCTCACGTGCAGATTCCGGAACTTAATAAAGGTGCGTCCTCTGATAAGCTTGGACGATTCGCGATAAGAAATATTCCTGCCGGGAGCTATACGTTGATCGTTACTTCCGTCGGTTTCGAATCGCAACAAAAATCCGTCGCCGTCTCTTCTGACGGGAACGTATCGGTGAACATCTCTTTGCAACAGGGCGAACTTCTTCTTGCAGATGTAGTTGTCACAGATCAGGACAGGCGTGAGATAAACACTATCTCACAAGTTGATATAAAGCTCCGTCCGGTAAGCACCTCGCAGGATATCCTGAGAATGGTGCCGGGACTGTTCATTGCCCAGCACGCAGGTGGGGGAAAGGCCGAACAAATTTTCCTTCGCGGATTCGATATCGACCACGGAACTGATATCAACCTTGAAGTCGATGGACTTCCTGTCAACATGGTTTCGCACGCGCACGGCCAGGGATACTCTGATCTTCACTTCATGATTCCGGAACTGGTCGGGACCGTAGACTTTAATAAAGGTCCATACTACGCAGCGAAAGGAAATATGACGACAGCCGGTTACGTTTCTTTTCAAACTCCCAACAGTCTTGACAAGAATATGATCAAGATCGAAGGGGGAAGATTCGGCACGCTTCGAAACGTGAACGCGATAAACATCCTGCAAAAAGAAACCGGAGACTGGAGGAGTAATGCCTATTTAGCGTCGGAGTATTTCCGGACCGACGGATACTTTCTTGAGAACCAACATTTCAATCGTATCAACCTGATGGGAAAGTACAATGCCTATCGCGGTGATAAAGATGCCTTATCTATTGGAATTTCCACCTTCAACAGCAGATGGGATGCTTCGGGACAGATTCCTGAGCGCTCTGTGAAAGACGGGGCCATCTCACGTTTCGGCGCTATCGATCCTACTGAAGGAGGCGAGACCTCGCGTACGAACGCATGGGTAAAATACCTGACCACACGAGACAACGGAGGTACCTTTGAAAACCAATTGTACTTTTCGACGTATGATTTTAGTCTCGTATCCAACTTCACCTTCTTTTTAAATGACGCAGTGAACGGAGACCAGATCACGCAAAGTGAATCGCGAAACATTTACGGTTACAAGGGCAGCTACTCGATCCAACATCCTCTTGCCGGAAAACCTTTGCGAAGTGAGGTTGGGGCCGGATTCCGTTATGACGATGTGAATGATATTCATTTGTATCGTACCCGGTCGCGGAAACATTTTCTCGATGATGTAGCTCGTGGAGACATTGACGAAACGAATCTCTATGCCTTTGTGAATGAAACGCTCCACCTGAATGACAGGCTAACGTTGAATGCCGCAGTACGCCTTGATCATTTTACATTCAATTACATCGATGCGCTTACACCGGAGTATGAGAGACAAAGCACCAGTCGTACCGTTGTAAGTCCGAAGTTCAATATCAATTACAACGCCTCGAAGAATGTAAACCTGTTTCTCAAGAGTGGAATCGGATTTCACTCCAACGACACCAGGGTAGTCGTGGCTCAACAAGGTGAGAAAGTGCTTCCGAAAGCCTACGGCCTCGACCTTGGTGCGAATGTAAAGATTGGTGATAACCTCCTACTGAGCTCTGCGCTTTGGATGCTGGACCTTGAACAGGAGTTTGTTTACGTTGGAGACGAAGGCATTGTCGAGCCAAGTGGAGAGACTACCCGGAAAGGGATTGATGTATCGCTGCGCTTCCAGGCACTGCCGTGGCTTTACCTGGACGCCGATGTTAACTGGACTGATCCAAAAGCAAAACGGGAACCTGAAGGACAGGATTACATTCCCCTTGCGCCCACGTTTACCAGCATCGGTGGAGTGTCTGTAAAGTTGCCGGATGGCTTTAATGCCGGTGTTCGATATCGTTATCTCGGTGATCGCGCGGCGAATGAAGACAACAGCGTAGTTGCAGAAGGTTATGCTTTGGTAGATGCTGTTGTGAAGTATACACGCAAATCTTACGAGTTGAGTCTCTCAGCGGAGAACCTGTTAAACAAAGACTGGAACGAAGCACAGTTCGACACGGAGTCGCGACTGCAAAATGAAGTTGATCCTGTTTCGGAAATACATTTTACTCCGGGAACACCGTTCTTTATAAAGGCAGGGATATCATTCTTTTTCTAGAGTATCCTGTTCTTTAAAAAATCAATCCATCGCCCTCTAAGGGTGGTGGATTTTTCTTTATAGATTCTCTCCTCCATACAGAGATCCGACCTATGATTTTGCTTTCTGCGGAATTTTTATTTATTTCATTCTAAATTCAGAAGGAAATGCCAAAAGAGTTCTTAAATGACTTTGAAGAATTGATATTATCGATGGTTGCTGCCTTGGACGACCAAGCCTATGGCGCGGCCATTACATTGGAAGTCGAGAAATGGCTGAACCGAAAGGTTACTCTTAGCGCCGTGCATGTCATATTGTACCGACTCGAAGATAAGGGTTACGTAAAATCAAAGGTTGGCGGCGCGACGAATGAGCGGGGAGGTAGAAGTAAAAGAATTTATTCAATCACCAGTGCGGGAGTTGCCGTGCTGCGATCAATGAAAGAGACGCGAACCGAAATCTGGAAGCTCGTTCCTCAGTTGAAATCAGCAAAAATGTAATGCAGAAATTTCCTACATGGGGGGAGCGACTTCTCAGGGCAATTTGCCCGGAAAAAGATGTCGATCATATCATTGGCGATCTCATCGAGCTGAACGAACATAATATTAGCAAGTTCGGTCAGCGAAAAGCAGGTTGGATACTGTTCGTATCTGTAATCAGATTTCTCCGTCCTGGAATCGTTATGCGAAATAAATTCTCCCTGAACATAATGCAAGGTGCGATGCTGGGGCACTATCTCAAGATAACATCACGACACTTACTCAAGAGTAAGCTGAACTTCTCCCTGAAACTACTGGGACTTTGCTGTGGGTTTACGAGTTCATTGATCATTATCCTGTACGTCACGTATCAGCTTTCCTTCGACAAATTCCACGAGGACTATGCCAATATCTACCGTGTAAACTCACAATGGAAAGAGAATGGAGAACTCGTCACCTATGCGTTGGTACCGCGCGGGGTTGGGCCCATGCTCATCGATGAATTCCCGGAGGTGGGTAAATATGCGCGAATGGTCGCCGCGGGCCGATGCCAGATAACCTATAAAGACAAGTCGTTCCACGCTGAAGGAATTTCCGGGGCAGATAGTACCATCTTCGATGTTCTGTCCTTTAATTTCATTAAAGGTGACTATCGCGCCCTTCACAGGCCGGGATCCATTGTCCTTACTGAATCCCTCGCAAAGAAAATATTTGGCGACGTCAATCCTCTCGAGGAATCCATCACCTTCACTGACCGCGCCGGAGTAATGTTACAGGTCACCGGAATAGTTGAAGACCTTCCATCGAATACGCACCTGAACATCACGGCCATCGCCTCACTTGGTTCGCTCGCCGACAACTCTTTCCTCTCTACGGATCCATGGGAGATCAGCATTGATGGAGCTACTGTGTTATATGTAAAGCTGAGCAATGAAAGCAATACGAAAGAACTTGTTTCACGTGCGACACCGGAGGTACGAAAGCGGATTACAAAAAATGAAAGTGGCCTTGAGAAGGAGTTCAGCATCGCGCTACAGCCTCTTGAAGACATTTACCTGGATCGGTGGGTGTATGCAGAATTTTCCAGGAAGGGAAACGCGGTTTATGTTTATGTCTTCATCGTCCTCGGCGCGTTCCTGCTAATCATCTCTGCTGCCAATTATATTAATCTTGCGATTGCAGAATTCTATAAACGACTAAAGGAAATCGGGGTCAGGAAAATCATGGGCGCATTGAAAAGACAGATCGCCTTTCAGGTTCTTTTCGAAACATGCTTATTGGCGTTTCTCTCGTTGATCATCAGTATCATCACATTGTACATAATTTTCCCTGAGGTTCAGAGTATGCTTGATCCGAACCTGCGATTTGAAATGTTAATGAGTCGGAATGTTATCACCATAGTTGCGTGTACGCTGACGCTGATCGTCATTCTATCAACGATGTATCCCGCCACTCACCTGGCCATAAAAAGTCCGGTACAGAACATGAAGTCCATCAGCAAATCTCGTGGAAACTCTGGCATTAGTAGAATATTATTTATCTGCCAATTCAGCATCTCTATTATCGCCGTTACCGCGACATTGATCGTAGGCCGGCAACTTTCGTTCATCCAGGAACGCAATCCCGGGTATGATCGTGAAAATCTCATTGTCGCCTATATGCCTGATCAATATCCGGGCGAGAAGGTCCAGGTTATCAAGGACGAGTTTTCTAAAATTTCCGGTGTAGAAGGCGTTTCCTTCTCAACCTTTCGAATAGCAGGGGCGGGATACTATCGTGACTGGTATCGTGTCGAAACAGATGAAGGAATGAAACAAATGATGTTGAACGAAGTATTTTTCGATCATGAGTTTTTCGACGTGACCGGTATCCCTCTCGTTGAAGGGAGATCGTTTGATCCAAAACGCTCCACTGATTCACACGAAGCGTTCATTGTAAATGAAACTGCTGTGCGCGCATTCGGGTGGAAGGATCCCATTGGCAAGAGGATCAGCTACGGCTACGAGGAAACCGATGGTGAAAAATGGGAAGGCATTATAGTGGGAGTGGTGAAAGATTTTAATGTCTACTCGTTGCACAAGCAGATTGAACCGCTTGTAATGCGTCTCCCTTGGTCAGACTGGCCCGGGAGCTGCATCCACATCCGAATAAACGGTCCGCTGGAAGAAACACTCAAACGAATTGAAGATAGATACGCAGCAATTCTTCCGGGCTTCATTCTCCATTACAGCATCGTCGATGATCTCTACAATAGTCAATATACAAATGAGCGAAAGGTTTATGCGGCACTTCAACTCAGCACATGGGTCATCGTCATTATTTCAAGTATTGGAATCTTTTCTTTGTCGCTCTATTTATCGATGAGACACATGAAAGAGTTCGGCATCCGAAAAGTACTGGGTGCTACCGGCCTTGAGATTACACTTCAGCACACTAACAGGTTCGTGAGGATTGGCCTTATCGCAAATGGATTGGGACTTCCCATAGCGTGGATTATCATCGTAAACTGGCTGGATCAATTTGCTTACAAGACAGATGTGAGTGTCTTTCTGTTTTGCGGCGTTGCATTGACGTCGTTGACGATGGTCATTATTTCGGCGGGTTACTCTTCCTGGAAATCAGGCACGATGAATCCCCTCGATGTCATTAAATCGGATTGACCGTAAAACCCATGGAATTTCTGTAAACCCATCAGAAATAAGAAGCACCTACCAGAAAACTATACACGATAACATTGGAGCTACGTCAGCGGCCCTGACAGTAGATTTGCCTTTGATAAAATCTCGGATAAGGTCTCAATCCAAAGCACGTTTTCGCACCAGAGACACCTCAGCGAAAACAGACCGTCCTACCCCATGAGAAACGTTCTCTTCTCGTTGAGTTTTCCGTCGGTTTAAGGTGATCACACTAGTCAACCTCCTTAAACCTTTCGTCGCCGCACATTCTTACAATCTTCGGCATGAACGATCCGACAATCTCTACAAGATCCTTTTGATAATTCATCACCTGGTGGATGTCCTTATATGCCATGGGTGCCTCGTCCAGACCAGAGCCAATAAGTTCTACCCCTGCAGCCTTCAACACTTTGTTGACGTGGCCCTGGAGGATAGTCTGCTTTGCCTTTGTGCGCGACATCGTTCTGCCTGCACCATGTGATGCGGAGTTTATTGATTCGACAACGCCCTTACCCCGAACAATGAATCCCGGTGTGGCCATTGATCCCGGAATGATTCCCATAACACCTTTGCCTGCCGGCGTGGCTCCTTTGCGATGAACGATCACATCATTGCCATGGATATCCGTCTCTTTCCAGGCAAAATTGTGATGGTTCTCAATCCTGGCAAGCGGAGTCTCCCGCAACCCTATAGCCATACGTTCATGAATCTGATGATGGCATGCAGAGGCATAATCACCAGCGAGGTTCATCGCCAGCCAGTATTCCTGTCCTTCTTCGCTGTCCAGGTCAAGCCACGCAAGGTGCCTAGCCTCCTGCGGAAGTCTGCAATTATCCATTGCCACGTTAGTATAATACCTCGCGATGTTCGCTCCAAGACCACGCGACCCGGAATGCGAGAGCAATGCAACGTACCGTCCAGGCTCAAGGCCGTACTCGTTGATGCTATCGGGAATATCCACAATGCCGAACTCTACAAAATGGTTACCGCCACCGGATGAGCCGATCTGTTGCCACGCGCGATCCTTCAGCTCACGTACGATCTTCAGCTCAGCGAACTCCCTCCGCTCGAAGATCTCATGATCTTTTGGTTTACTGAAGGTAGCCTGACCAAATTTCGTATTGTTGATGAGAAGCTTTTTGAATTCATCCTTCTTCTGTCCAAGACGTTCCGTCGGGATATCATAGATCGTCATACACATCCGGCAGCCAA
>JAEYXN010000298.1 GCA_023431285.1 Bacteroidota bacterium | reverse complement strand
CGCATTGTCAGTATGAGAAATAAATGTCTCAGAAGCTGGAAGATTATTGATTCTTAATGTTTCAAAAGGATCGCCTGTGAGTGTGAAGCCAGTGAATGACACGGTTGTTGTTTTTGTCAACGTCGTCGACCTGTTTATAAGAACTAAGGTCAAGTTTTCGCCGGAGGCATCAATTGTTGGATATGCTGAAACAAACTCTTCCTCCGACGAAGCTGCAGGCACAAACAATTCCTTATTGTATGCAGAGAACAGATGCAACACTTCCCACATTCCGGATTGCCAGGTCCACGGCGTGAATATCTCCATTTCCGGATGCTTCATGAATTCACCGAGTGTACTTGCATACCAAATGGCAGAAGTATTGGCGTTGACCCATGGGATGCCGGTTTCAGAAACAGCGAATGTAACGCCATGGTCCTCGCCGATATATTGTTCCAGCCATACTTTGCAACGTTCAAAAATGTATTCTTTGGTCTGGCTGTTGTCCCAGCTTCCGGTAATGTTCTTTACTCCGTTAGCCTCGGGGAAAACATAGTTCTTATCAAAATATACGCGATGGTATTGCACCAGCTCCGAAGGATTAGAGGATCCAGGATAAAAATGGATGTCCAGCACATCCAGCAATCTTACACCACTGGCTTCCTGTTCCTCGGCGATACGCTTGATAAAATACTCCAGCCAGGGATACTTCTTTCCACCCTGACTAATCCCATCAGCCCAATTATACCATTGCCATTCATTTGCGGGTACGGGTCCTAACAATTTGACCTCGGGAAAGAGAGCCCGCGCTTTCCTGGCAACCTCAAAATAGCGTTGCATAAATTCCTCAGCAGGAATCTGCACTGGCATCACATCATCATGAGTACCACTCCATATCTCGGGTTCGTTATCCATGCTCCAGTAGAGAAGCTGATTCTTATCAACCATCAGCTTATCAAACCAATGCGACAATATCCCAACCGTTGAATCCGCAGTCCATTTTTCGAGATAAAGCTCAGGATCTCCTTCAACTATGGCATCCGCGCCTCCAGCCGGATTCACAGTTCCACCTCCGGCGAGGTTTTGATGAACGCCACTCCACCATTGTGAGCCATTATAGCCCCAGTCGTTGAAATTTGCGCCTGTCGTCATCGCAGCCTTGCCAAGTAGCTGAAAAGACCACATTCCCTGCGCCGACGGTAGCTGCTCCTGAAGAGACTGCACCGCAAAATCCCAGTCATTGGCGTATACATTGTTGTACCAGTCGGGATGGCTTGAGAGCTTTCTCCTCCAGTTATACTTTGTGCTGTTGTTTCCGCCGCCTTCACGGAAGAAACGCACCTTCGCGTCCTTCAGGCGGGTCCATTCAGGTGTGAATCCACTGCCCGGATTGCCGGACAGAGAATTATTTCTGCCATACAAAAGCGGAGACACAGCGTGAGGTGATTTCGATAGATCAATCGTAACACTCACCTGTGCCAATGAACTTGTAACAAAGGCTGTACACAGCAGGCAGAAAATAATTTTCCTCACAGTTATTTATTTATTTGACGACCAATGTAGGCAGCTAATTCAAATGCGAGGGGTATTGAATGTTAATATTGTCGGTATAGATGGTTTTGGCGTAAATGTCCATGGGTAGGAATTGTTCCGATGAACACAGCGGCAATGAGGCAATGGAGGAACACTTTATTTGGATCGACTTTCCAGGATATCAACAACCTCTTTGGTAAAGTTCTTTCCAATAGGAATTTCGTGGTTCCCTATAGTCACCGACGAGTGAGTAAATGCTTGTACATGGCTTAGATTGATGATGAACGACCTGTGAATCCGGAGAAACAAGGTTGCAGGGAGACGTTCCGCCATATGAGAAATCGACTGGTAGGATAAGAGCCGTTCATTTTTTGTCACAATCATGACATAATTCTTCTGTGCCTCCAGATATACAATATCCCCGAGGTATACCTTCACCATCTTCCTGTTCGCCTTGATGAAAATGAATCCATCATCCTTCTTGCTGTCTACCGGAATAGCGAGTGGGTCCAGTCGGTGCAACTTAAGAAACCGATTCACTGCTTTCAGGAAACGCTCATATGAAAACGGCTTCACCAGATAATCCACCACCTCGAGTTCATAAGATTTCACGGCGTAATCCGGGTGCGCAGTCGTAATGATGACGCCAGCCGAGGGATTAGTATGCTTTAGAAAATCAACGCCCGACATGGTGGGAAGATTAATATCCAAAAAGATCAGATCAATATTCCCTGCATTCACCATCGGCATGGAATGCACCGCATCCTGAAATGATCCTTGAAGTTTCAAAAAGTCAACCCTGGCGATGTAGTGCTCCAGAATCTCAATCCCGGGCCGCTCATCTTCTATGATGATGCATTTAATTTCCATCTGCGAATGGGAATTTGAGATGAACATAGTAATTATCGTTGCCACCTTCGCACTTAAGCTGGTGACGATCCGGATACAACATCTCTAGACGCCTCTTCACATTCCTGTGTCCGAGACCTCCTTCACGCTTACCTTCATCGCTTCTGGTGTTCCCGACACTGTTATCAACCTTTGCAATGACATGCCCGTTCTCGGCTGACACCTGAATCGTAATCCAAGCCTGTCCATCTTGATTCGGCTTACAATGCTTGAATCCATTTTCTATGAAGGGCAATATCAGAAAGGGTTCCACCTTTGCGTTTTCAAACTTTCCGAAAACCGAAAAGCTGATACTGATTCGATCGCCGAAACGAACCCTTTGCAGATCGATATAGTCAGAAAGGTAAGCGATCTCACTGCTAAGAGGGATCGGAGATCGTGCCGCTTCATATAAGGAGAACCTCAAGAGAGAGCAGATTTTCAAAACAATATCTGAAGCGTCCGCCGGATTTGTCATAATCCTCGAGTAAACAGTGTTCAATGAATTAAATAAAAAGTGCGGATGAAACTGACTACGAAGGAAAAGCAACTCTGACTCAGCTTTCTGACGACGCTCCTCGCCTATCCTTTTTTCTGTTTCTGCCCAGGAAGAAAATAGTTTAATAACGAAAGGGATACAGGCTACAAACTGGAGTTTGATAACATTATATAAGAACGCAGGCGCATCGAATATAGGCTGCTTTGCCCAGTGAACAAGTATGTACTCGAGCACCACATGATTATCGAGTAACCGAAGACCAACCGCAAACAGGATCAGAAGTGGAAAATAAAAAACGATGTACATCGCCACCCTCTTCCTGAGGAAAAATTTTTCCATCAGTGGGCCCACTGCAACGTAGACAAACAAACCTTTTAAAGGAAGGGTAACAAGGTTCGACAAGAATGCTTCTGCATACCACTGGTTGATCCCAGCCTCTACAAACGAGGTGAGCAAATAGTACAAAACCCAGTAAATGATCAGAATTTTTTGCTTCCGGCTCACGCAACATTAGATCTTGAGCAAAGCTATAAAAAATGAAAGAGGATCCGGGTTGTGCCGGCAATGCTTATACTAAAAGACGCTTTTCCTATACGAACGCGCCGAATGGTTAACCCAATGGCTATTCGTATAAAGCAAATCCGTGTCCGCATAACAGAATAGCATCTATCTTTGTGAATCGACAATTTCGCATTCCTATAATTTAAAGAGCCATGCGCAAAATTATTGTCCTCCTTTTTTCTGTACCCATCATTTCCTTCTCACAAAATGTCCCGGATCCTTCTGATCCACCATCGTGGGCAAAGAATGCCATTTGGTACGAATTATTTGTTGAACGATTCAGCAATGGTGATCCATCCAACGATCCAATATTGGAGAATATTACTGTTCCTGGTCAGTCGGAGCCGCCGCAGGATTGGGCAATCACTCCGTGGACGTCAAATTGGTATGCGCAGGAAGATTGGTCGAAAGCCACTGGGCGACGCCTTAACGAAAATGTGTTCTTTAGAAGATATGGTGGTGACCTTCAGGGCGTGCTCAATAAACTTGATTATCTGAAGGAGCTCGGTGTGACAGCGTTGTATTTCAGACCACTCAATGACGCACCTTCCCTTCATAAATATGACGCGCGCTCATATCATCATGTGGATATGCATTTCGGGCCGGACCCTGAGGGAGACAAAAAAATCATCGCGAGTGAAAACCCCGCCGACCCATCGACTTGGAAGTGGACTGCCGCAGACAGACTATTCCTCAAAGTAATTGCCGAAGCACACAAGCGGGGTATGAAAGTAGTGATGGATTATTCTTGGAATCACACCGGAATTTTATTCTGGGCATTTCGCGACATCGTCTCCAACGGTGAAAAAGCCGTCACAAAAGACTGGTATATGATCAAATCTTTTGACGATCCAACTACACCTGAAAATGAATTCGCCTATGATGGATGGCTTGGAATTGAAAGTCTTCCGGAAACAAAGAAAGTTGATGTTACCACGAGGCGCGTCACAGGTCATCCATATGAGGGAGATATTCACCCCGAAGTCAAAAATCATATTTATGCCGTTACGAAAAGATGGCTTGCGCCGAATGGCGATCCGAAAGCCGGGGTTGATGGTTACCGTCTTGATGTCGCCGATCACATCGGGATGAAATTCTGGAGAGAGTTTCGCAAAGTAGTGCGAGAGATCCAACCCGATGCCTACCTGGTGGGTGAAATTTGGTGGCAGAAGTGGCCCGAAGAATTTATGAACCCAGCGCCGTATACAAATGGTGACGTATTTGACGCCGTGATGTGGTATCATGTATACAGGCCGGCACGGTACTTTTTCGCAAAGACAAACTTCTCTATTGATGCCAAACAATTCCGTGACAGTCTTGAATTGCAATGGTCGAAGGTCAAGGAAAGTACGCGCTATGCGATGATGAATACGTCAAGCAGTGCGGATGCGCCACGTCTTCTTACAGACTTTTATAACCCGAACAAATACAAATACAACGCAAAGCCCAATGATGATCCGAATTACCTTACGGGTAAGCCTGATGAAGAGACATACAAACGACTTCGATTGTACCTGATCCATCTTTACACTACTATCGGTGCGCCGTCAATATACTATGGGGAAGAATCTGGAATGTGGGGGTCGGATGATCCTGACAACAGAAAACCAATGTGGTGGAAGGGAATGACGTTCGACCCTGAATCGCGAGGGAATTTTGATGCAGCAAACAAAGCGGTCGATCCGGTGGAATTCAACCAGGAGCAATTCGATCTTTTCAAAAAACTTGGGGCGATCAGAAATCAAAACCAGGTACTGAGCGAGGGAAAAATCAAATTCATTTTTACGGAAGGAAAAAAACTTGCGTATAGCCGTTACGATGAAAAATCCGAGATCCTTGTGATGTTCAACGCGGGCGATTCATCTGAAACGTTCACTGTACCGAGCGGAAAATACCGTGATCTTTTAACAGGAAAAAACATCCAGGGAGGTGCGCTCGAAATGAAAGCTTTTACTTCCGTGGTTCTTAAGAAACTTAAATAAAATTTCACTGGTGGTAATGAAGAAGCAGGTTTTAATCTTCCTGATTGTGGTCTTCTGCTCGCCAGTCGCAGCACAGACGAACACAGTTTTTGAATCAATCACTTATCTGAAGAAGCATAGCCTTTCTCCATCGGATTACCTTTTAAAGAAATTTTCCATGCACAGCGTAATTCTGCTGGCTGAGGAACACGCTATTGAAAATAACCTCGCCTTTGTGAAAGAGATGATCCCCCGATTGTACAGAGCAGGCGTTACAAATCTGGGGATGGAATTCGGTTCATTTGAAAAACAAGGGATTGTCGACTCGCTGATGAATGCTCCTTCGTATAACGAGCAGATGATTCGCGACATAATGTATTTCCACAATGCAGGCTGGCCTTATGAAGATTATCTGAATGTATACAAAGCGATATGGCGGTTCAATCGAACCCTTAATAAAGATCAAAAACAATTCCGGGTCGTTCATTTGAGTTACCAGTACGACTGGAAAGACTTTAAAGGAGAAATCACACCAGATAAACGAAAAAAGGTATTCTCACGCGGGGGTGATGAATTCTGGGCGAAGCGTCTCAAGGAGGAAGTAATTCTCAAGAAAGAAAAGATTCTTTGTCTGGTAGGTATTCCTCATGCGTTGACGCGTTTCCATCAGTCACACGTGGATGAACAAGGTAACTGTCGATTCGACACCATTCAGTTTGGACAGCATTTGTATCGGGAGTTTTCCGGGGAAATTTATTCCGTCCTTCTTCATGTCCCGCTTCCCGGGAACCGCGGTTATGAAGGCAATGGAGCTATCGAACAGGTCATGCATAACCTTGACAATCGTCCCGCAGGATTTGATTTGGCCGGAACACCCATGGGCTTGATAACAGAACCGAGCTTCACAGACCGTTGTCAACCCGTCGTGCAATTGAAGGACCTTTTTGATGGATACATTTTCCTTGCGCCGTATGCAAAACTCCGCGGCGCGAGCATTGATCCATCATTTTACGAGGGTCGTTCGTGGGAAGAAACCCTTTCACGTCAACCGGACCCCTACTGGTTTAGAGCAAATACTGCTGAAGAATTGCTGCAGAACCGCCGGGACTACGCCAACCTGTCATTACGTTACAGAACAGTTTTGGATAAACCAGGTTTACCCAAGGTATCGTCGGGCACCATACAAAGATTTGAACACTTTCCGTCGAAATTAATACGACCACGCAACATCGACGTGTGGCTTCCGGAAGGCTACTCTATTGAGAAAAAATACTCTGTTCTATACATGCACGATGGACAGATGTTATTTGACAGCACCATGACATGGAATGGAAAAGCATGGGATGTAGACGATGCCGCCGAAAAATTACTGAAGACCGGGGCAATCCGTGATATGGTTGTCGTCGCCCTTTGGAACACCGGGGATGCTCGATTTAGTGAATACTTCCCAGCGAAGGCTATGGAATTAATTCCAAAATCCAAACGGGATTCTATTTTACAGAGCGCACGCGCTGATGGAGCATCCATATTTTCAGAGCCCATCCAATCTGATAATTACCTTCGCTTTATTGTGGAAGAGCTCAAGCCATTTATTGACCGTACGTTTTCCACAAAGCCTGATCGCGCAAACACCTTCATTAGCGGAAGTAGTATGGGCGGCCTTATTTCTATGTACGCGATCTGCGAATTCCCGGACATCTTCGGGGGAGCGGCATGCCTTAGTACACACTGGCCGGGGTCATTCACCTTAAAGAACAATCCTATTCCCGCCGCGTTTCTTAGCTACCTGCAATTACATCTACCCGATCCAGCCACTCACATGTTTTATTTTGACTGTGGGGATCAGACGCTGGATGCATTGTATCCTTCAATTCAAAAGAAAGTCGATGAGGTGATGAGGAGGAAGGGTTCTTCCGGAAGCAATTGGCAAACCTTATACTTTCCGGGTGATGCCCATGCCGAAGATGCCTGGCGAAGGCGGTTGACTACACCCCTGAAATTTTTGTTTAGCCGTTAATTTTTTCAGCACTTCATTAAAAAGTGAACATTCGTTTGCATCTATAAGCAGCGTTGAATAACAAAAATACACGTAGTAGTGTCCGGTTTTCTTGATAGTTTGAGGGCCGCCACAAAACGGTCGCATCTTTCTTAGTATCTTATTCCAAGTTTTAATTCCGGGTCATTATTTCTGTGATAAGCGATCCGGGATAATGAAGAAAACCTGGCATCGATGGCTGTTATATTTATTAAAGTATTTTTGATCTCTAGTGGGTGCGGAGCCGCGACTTTGGCAACACCATTTCATTCTAGTAAAAACCTTTTCACTCTAATTCTTTTTCTCACTATCGGTATCAGTGAACCAAAAGCGCAACATAGTCGGATTGATTCCCTCGTCAAATTGACGCACCTGAGTTCTGGTGTCGTACTGTCAGATGTCATGCTGGAAATATCCGATGAGTATTTTATTGAAAACAATCCTTTGGCAATCACCTGGGCAGATTCTGCCGCAATGGTTCCGGGGCTGGATAGTTTGAGTGTGATTCAAGCAATTAGAATTTCATGTGTCACAAGATCTTTGATGGCGCGATATGACGAACTCTTACCCCGGGCTGAGTACGGAATCAAACTCTGCGAAAGACATGGCTTCAAAAAGGAAGCGGCACGCTTCTTAACTACTATTGCCAACGTCCATACACTCAACGGACAATATACTCTTGCTCTAAAAACCCATTTTGACGCATTGGCAATTCGAAGGGAGCTCGGCGACTCATTGGAGTTGTTTTTCTCATACAGTAACGTCGGAGTGCTGCTTTATAAAATAAGGGATTACGAAAATGCCCTTTCATACTACCAAAGATCGATGCAGTTTCTAAAGTCCGAACAGCATCTTCCATTCAAGCGAACTTTATTTGTTAACATGTCGCTTTGCAGCTTCTACTTATTTGACTATGAAAATGGCTTTAAGTATGTATCAAACGCACTTGAATTAAACAAAGCCAGCAACTACAGCCCTAGCATTACAATGGAAGCTAACTTTAGTCTTGGCGTCGGGTTTCTCCAAATGGGTGACTATAACCGAGCATATTCTGCATTCCATCAGTCGCAAAAAGAGGCTGAAACTCTAGGCAATTCTAGGTTCATCGCTGATAATCTCTTGTATCGAAGCAAGTCAATTTCTTCATTAGACAGAATAGAGGCCAAGCGATTGCTTGTAGAAGCTGAGAATATTGCAACACGAGATAGATACGATGAAACACTCTTGAATATCTTAAAAGAGAGAATAAAGCTCAGTCAAATAGACCAGAATCACGATAGGGAAATCACGACATTACAGAAGCGCTACATTGAGACCAAAAACAGAATGTATAGCGCCCGTTTGTCAAAGAATCTTGCCACTATAGAAACGTCATTCCTTGAAGCCACATATCATCAGACAAAAGAGCGCCAAAAAGCACTGATTGCTGCGAGAAAGGACCAAATCTCTAAGAAGCAGATTGAGGGAACATTTCAGGGCGCATTCGTTTGCTTACTTCTCATTCTTCTCATCGGCGTGATCCGGATCTTTGTTCAAAGAAAGAATCAATCAAGAGTCCTTAAATTATTAGTAGCTAAACGAACATACTACCTAAACAAGAAAGACCAACAGTTAAACAATGGCATTAAGACAGCTTTAAAAATAAAAGAACGAAGTAATACGCATATCAACCGATGCCTAGAGATCCTAAACTGCGCCAGGCCAGATTATTTGCGTCCATAAATCGACTCCACCAGAAATAGCAAAAAACTGATCGAATGACAAGCAGAAATACCGCGACCATACTGATCGTCACAATTCTCCAAGTGATGTGCATCAACCCGGCGGATGCACAAAGTGACATGTTGGAATATTACGCTAACCAATTATCACAAGACAGATCAGAGAAGATTAGCGACGATTTGTTTTACCGCTTGAATTTCGGTTTACTCATCGAACACCTAAACGCTCAGATCGAAGAGGCGCAAAAAGCGAATGACTCTATCAGAATATTTGAGACATGGGAAAAGCTCGCGCATTTATCAGAATTGAATGAGATGCCCTTGCAAGCAGGGCAATGGTATGAAACCCTTATTGGGTCTCCCATAATCAGACGCGACAATAGTAAGATGGGTATTTATAGTAACCAGTTGGCTCGACTATATGCACAGCGCGCGCGATACGATCTTGCCTTGCGCACTTTGAATAAAAGTCTAGGCCACGCGGAGAAAGAAGGTGATTCAGTTGTATTGAGTGACATCCGCCTGAATCTTGCGCGCGTTTACCATCAACTGAAAGATACCACGCTTACGATCCAATGGTTGGACCGCAGTCGTGAGTTGAAACAGATTTATGATCAGAATGAAGGAATGGAGAGGTTACTCGCATTTGAGGTAAGAGCGTATGCTGATTTCGGGGATCTTCAACGTGCGCTCGCATCATTTGAGTCGCTACGATCCAGATGCCTTCTTCGATGCTCATCTTCCTCTCGACATTTGATTCCATTTATTTCAGGAGTGATATCATTTGCTCAGGGAAACCTGGATGACTCAGAAAAGTATTTCACACACAGTCTTCATGAAGCAAAGGTCAATCATCGCTCATTCCTTTCAGCCGAAAGCGCCATCAAACTGGCCATCATTGAAGTCAAAAGACGAACGTATAAAAAAGCGTTGGCCTATCTTTCTGAGGCAGAACAAATCTGCCTTGACCGAGATTTCAACGAACTACTTCTGGCGATTTACGAACAATATGTCAACGTTTATACAGCATTAAACGACCTGAATAATCTTGCTCACTATCAGGGCTTATATATTGAACAGCGCGACAAGATCTACAGCGAGGAACTCCTGGTGGAAATCTCATCGACGCAGGCAGAGCTTGAGACAAGAGATGATGTCAGGATGGTGGAAGAACAAAAGGAGCTGATGCACCTCCAGGAAGAGACGCTTGCGCAAAAGGTGCGAATTAACTTTGCGATTGGTGGAGTTGTTGTTTTACTCCTGATCATCTTGCTCATTTTATACCATATCAACCAACGCAAGAAGGCTTTCAACAGGAAACTGGACAAAATGGTGCACACGAGGACGCGGGAGCTTGAGCAGAAGCAGGCGGAGCTTCAGAAGTATTCCTATGAGTTGAGTCTGGAAATCCGTGGTTTACAGAAGCAGATGCGATCGCAGTTGCTCACCCTTGAGGGGCTTTATAATCTGGCCGAAAGAGAGCCCTCCGGCGCATCGAGAGATGCGCGCCTTGAAGAACTAGGAACTGCTATTAATGAATTAAGAAGAGAGATTGAAGAATTGAAGCAGTTCAGTCAGAACGGGTACGCGGAAATCAGATATTAAAGAAAGCGGGGCGCCTCCGGGCGATGACCAACAAAAGAAGGTTTAATGCCCCGCTTCCGGGCTAACGGTTATGCAAAACGCTTAATCCTGCATAGATCAAAAATAGTGTAGAGCAACCGTTATTGTTAGCGGAACTGTAAATGATCTGGAAAACCAGACACTATGTGTGTCCGGATTTTCCCGGCGAAGCATAATTTTGAAACATGAAAAGCGAAACAGTGGCAGGAATGAAATTACAGAAGGTTTTGATTGTCGAAGATGAGGCATTGATCCGTGAAGGATTGAAATCCCTTCTTTCGAAGGAGGAGTTTATTGAAAGGGTCTTTGAGGCATCGACCAGGAAAGAATTTCAGGCCATCATCGAGCAACACACTTTTGACGTGGTGTTGATGGATTTCAAGTTACCTGACACAAATGGACTGGAACTCCTTGGCATGCTAAAGAAGCGAAACCCAAAGGCGAAAGTAATAGTAGTCACAGGCCTGGATGGGGTTGAGCTACTGGTGAACCTGCTAAAGGCCGGGGTGAATGGTATCGTCTACAAGCTGGATGGATACCGCGAGATCCTCAAAACCCTGGAAATGGTGGTCCAGGAGGAAAGTTATTTTCCCGAAAAAGTAATGAAGATCATCCAGAAG
>JAEYXN010000226.1 GCA_023431285.1 Bacteroidota bacterium | reverse complement strand
GCGTAAAGAGATCATCGGCTTTGCGGATCTTTGATGTCGCATGGCGTTCGAGGCTCATTCGCGCATCGGTTTCAGTCATACCTGAACCATCATCAATTACCTGCAGCAATGTTTTACCAGCATCTTTGACGATGAGGCGAATATTCTTTGCGCCTGCGTCAATTGCATTTTCCATCAGTTCCTTAACCGCCGACGCAGGGCGTTGCACTACTTCGCCGGCAGCGATCTGATTGGCAATAGAATCGGGTAATAGCTGAATCTTATCCGGCATGAGCAACTGCTGTCCACAGGTGAATCACAAATGTAATCCTACCCATAACTTTTCACAATCTGCAGAAAAAATAACTGATGTCAGCGGCCACGCTTGTTCAGCTTCTGAAATCTCACGTAGAGAAAAACAGGAATGATAAGGAAAGCCAGTGCGTATAATACAACGCGTCCGTATTGAAGGTATCCTATAAATCCGACAGTTAGTATTAAAAGAATTCCCATTCGCAGCAAGGCTGGAGATGGTGCATGAGAAACGGAAGCGTTTTCAGGAAGACCATTTGCTTTGCGGGCACGGCTGAATGAGCCCTGCATGCGTGTCCTGTAACTGCCGAGGTCGGGATTAGAACCTCCGTTGTCGACGTCCTGTTCCTGTGCTTTCACTTCTTTTTCAATGCGCTCATACCGGTCACGTCTCTCCTCCTCTTCGGCATTGTAAAAGCGCGGAGCATAGTTGAACTTTTTATAATTCGGCGTCTTGTTAAAAATCTGGAATAATTTCATGATATTAATTCGTTTTTTCCCAGGTCCGGTAAAGGTAGAACTGTTAGTTAACCTGTACAAAGCGGCCACGGATTAGTTTATAAGCTTTAGCCTTCGGGCAATTTTTTAATAGCTGTCTGCCCTGTGAAGAGGGATCCTCAATATTCTTCGAAGTTACTTTAAAAGGTACGCACCGACGAATACTGCCCGATTTTTGCCCTCTCACAAAGACAAAATTTTTGCTCTTTGCGTTCTCTTAAAAACCCTGACTCACGGATGCTCCGAAAAGTTTTCATTTTATTTTTTCTCTGTCTGTGGCAGATGACTTTTGCGCAGTCCGCCCGAACTCAATGGATCGACAGTGTGTACAATGACATCAGCGCCAATGATCGCATAGGACAGCTGTTCATGGTTCCTGTGGGTCCTGATCCCGACGAACGCACTATCACTGAAATTGAGAACCTGATCAAAAGTCACGAAATCGGTGGATTGATCTTCAGGAATATGCCCGCAGCACAGCAGGCACGGCTTTCAAACAGGTTTCAGAGTGCTGCAAGAGTTCCGTTGCTTATCGCAGTGGAGGGTTCTGTTCATTCGATCCTCGACAGCGTAAACCGCTTCCCTGCGCCGTTCATGCTTGGTGCTGTTCAAAACGACACACTCTTGTATCAACTCGGCGCGACAGTAGCCCGGCAGTTGAAATCTGTCGGTGTCAATGTACTTTTTGCTCCGGAAACCAGAGTTGGCACTCATTATCCGGATCCCAGCCCTGATGTTTTATCCTTTGGACAGAGCAAGGAGGAAGTTGCGAGAAAATCGCTGGCCATCATGCGAGGCCTCCAGGACCACGGGATCCTTGCCTGTGCGCAATATCATCCGGTAAAGGGGATTACCGTGCTCGACGTTCGACGCGATCCTTATTCGGTAGAGTTTACAATAGATTCAGTACAGGCTTATCCTCTGACGGGATTGATCTCACATGGTTTAAAGGGCATCACTCCTGCAGCCGCAGCGTTTCCGATCTTTTATAGCGATGCTACGTCTGCGAAGAAAAGCACTCTCTCCTCACAGACCCTGTCGCTGATGTATACAGCTGATTTCCTGAAGAAGAAAGTTGGCTATGAAGGTTTGATCTTCCTTGATATTTCGAAGCTCGGTACTATCGTTGAAAAACAAAAGGAAGGGGACAAGGAAATGACTGCCTTCAAGACGGGTAACGATGTATTGATGAACCCTGAAGAGATTGGCCCCGCTATACGCAAAATAAAGAAACTCCTGCGCAAGGAAGATGAGTATGCTGGACAGCTTGAAAACACTGTGAAGAAGATTCTCTCTTCGAAGTTTGATGCCGGCTTATGGCATTCGAAGACGGTGAACATGGACAATCTGATGGCCAGGGTAAACAACAACTATACGCAGCTGCTGACCCAGAAACTTTTTGAGAGTGCGGCCACTGTTGTAAAGAATGAAGACGGCTTCCTGCCGGTAAGAGTTCTTGAAGGCAAAAGGTTCACTTTTATTTCGACGCACGCCACTGAAAAGAACTACACTTTCTACCAGTACGTGCGTCGTTATGTCGATGCGGTCTTCCACACCATTGAAGATAAAACAGACGAAAAGGAATTGTTGAAAGCGCTGCGTGATCAGGATTATGTTTTGGTCGGAGCTTTCCCGGAGACAACGGCGGAAACACTGAAGCGCGTGGATCGCATTTTAAGCACTTTGCCCAATAAGCCACGGGTGATCCTCTGCGATTTCGGAAGTCCGTATGTGTGGGGTATCGCGCCGAAGTATACCAGTCTGATCACTGGTTATGCTGCTGTTGACGAATCTTTCAAGGCGGTACCGCAGATTATTTTCGGAGCTTTGCCAGGGCGCGGAAGACTTTCTTATGCTCCATCACTTGTTATTCCTGCAGGTTCGGGACAGAACACTGAGTCCATCGCGCGCCTTGCTTATTCAGTGCCGGAAGATGTACAAATGAATAGTGCTATCCTCTCCGGCGTAGACTCTATCGCCAATGAGGCGATCAGAATCGGTGCCACCCCTGGTGCGCAGATCATTGTTGCACGGCATGGAAAGGTGATCTATGAGAAGAACTTCGGCGCGCTTACCTATGACAAGAAGATTCCCGTCAACCCGGAGACCATTTATGATCTCGCTTCGGTCACTAAGGTTATGGCAACGCTTCAGACTGCCATGTTCATGCATGAGAAAGGGTTGATCGACCTGAACAAGAAAGTATCTTATTACCTGCCGGAGCTGAGAAATACGAACAAGAAGGACATTACCATCATTGATATGCTGACACACCAGGCAGGTCTCGTTCCGTTCCTACCGATGTATAACCAGACGATGAAGGACACCACTTATCTGCCACACTTTTATTCGCGGGTTCGAAGTGCGAAATACCCTATGCAAGTGGGAGATAATCTGTTTGCCTCACCTGTGTTACGTGATTCTGTATGGTCGTGGGTGGTGAAATCAAAAATGAACGACAAGCCGGCACGGACTCCGTATGCTTACAAATACAGTGACTTTGGTTTTTTGATCCTTCAACGCCTTGCGGAAACCATTCTCAATCAGCCAATGGATGATTTCCTCGCGCAGAATCTGTATGATCCAATTGGTGCATACACGACAGGATTTAATCCTCTCACGCGTTTCCAGAAGCAGCGGATTGCCCCGACGGAGAATGACAAGATCTATCGGAAGAGTATTGTTGCAGGTATTGTCCATGACGAGCGGGCAGCCATGATG
>JAEYXN010000247.1 GCA_023431285.1 Bacteroidota bacterium | reverse complement strand
GCACCGATGCATTCCCGTCATGAGTCGTAAGCCTTCATGAGCGCGTCACTCTGCGCCTCCGCGCCGCTGCGTTAAAATTTCGCATTCAAACGCGGGCGCGTCCCGGTTTATGCAGCGCTTACCCTAATCTGATTTGTTTATTCTCCGGTATTAACAAACTGAATGATGTGTCGTCTCTATCAATGACTCGTCAAATACTTCGTACCATTCACAATACAAATACTTCGTGACAATTTTTTACAATTCAACCATCGCTGTTCCTATTCGTTCACAATACTGTTCAGCATTGAACGAATTATTTCAATAAACCGGAAAATCAATCTGAAATACCGCATGGTACTATTTTAGCTTGATGGCCCGCAAAAGAAAACCACCAACCTCACATGCTTAAAAACTATCTCCTCATCGCCTACCGTAATCTCCGGCGGAATAAAAGTTACGTCATCATTAATACGCTCGGGCTGGGCATAGCCCTCGCGTGTTGCATTACCTCCTATATCATCGTTGCATACAACATCGAGTTCGATAGCTTTCACGATGTCGATAAGGTGAAGAATGTTTATAAAGTCCATAGCCACTTCCAGGAGCGCGACGGAACAACCAGTCAGTCAGTGATGGCTCCTTATACACTTGGGCCAGCTGCCGCACATGATATTGCAGGGATCGACAAGTTTATGAGATACATCTCCGGTGGAGGATACATGCGCAGCGGTGAAACTGCTTTTAGTGAAAACATTGCGTTTGTTGACAGCACGTTCTTCTCCATGTTTGACTTTCCCCTTAAAAGTGGACGACATGAGTCACTGAAAGACAAGCATAGCATTTACCTCACGGAGGAGATGGCAAAGAAATATTTCGGAGAAGAAGAAGCGCTGGGAAAAACGCTGATCCTGAATTTCATGAACGACAAAGAGATTCAGGTGATCGTTGCCGGCGTGTTCAAAAAATTTCCTTTGAACAACACTTTTGTTTTCGGATCACTCATGCGTATCGAAAACTACTTTGATATAAATAACCTCGACATTAACAACTGGGGCGACTGGCGTGATCCTTCAACGTTCGTGACACTCGCACCTTCTGCAGATCCCCAACACATCAGCAAACAACTCGCGAAGTATGTGCCGGTAAGAAACCAGGTGAAGACTGACGCTTTAGTACGTGAATATCGCCTTGAACCCTTCAAGGGAAATGCAACTGAAGATGAGATCCGTGGAAGTTACGTCAACTTACGCACAGGGATCGTGCCTGTACTAGTGTTCTGCTCCATGGCGTTGATCATTCTGCTTATCGCTTGTTTCAACCTGACGAATACGAGTATCGCGCTTACGGCAAAGCGTCTTAAGGAAGTTGGTGTTCGTAAAGCCGTCGGTGCAGCAAGAAGACAAATCGTTTCGCAGTTTCTGCTGGAAACTGTCATCACAATGATACTGGCCATGGTCGTTGCTTTCATCTGCGCGCAGTTCATTGTTCCTGCCTTTACACAAATGTGGAACCTTCCGTTCAAATTCAGCGAGATGAGTGGACTCAATCTCATTATCATGCTCCTCGGACTGATCTTCGTGGCGTCCCTTCTCGCGGGAAGTTATCCAGCATTGTTTCAAAGTGGATTCAAGCCGGTGTTGTTGCTGAAAGGAAGAATCAGGATTGAGGGGACCAACGCGCTTACACGCTCTCTCGTCGCTTTGCAGTTCGCGCTTTCCGTGATCGTTCTTGTGGCAGGGGTGATGTTCATCCGAAATACGAAGTTTCAGGAGAACATCAAGCTCGGTTATGATAAAGAGAATGTGCTCATCGTCAATATTCAGAGTGACAAAGAGTATGAAGCCATCCGGAATGTGGCGGAACGAAACTCAAAGGTTACTCATGTGGGAGTGTCTGATCATCACGTAAGTTACAATAACTATGAGAATCCCGTATTGATTGACACGATGAAATACCAGTCGCGTTTAATGGGTGTTGGCAAGAACTACCTGGAGGTAATGGGGTTCTCGTTTCTGCAGGGGAGATCGTTCGATATGGATAATCAGTCTGACTTAACGGAGGCTGTGGTGGTCAACAAAGCTTTCGTCGACAAGGTAGGATTGGCCGATCCGATTGATCAGGTGATCACTATTCACGACAATAAGAAACGCATCATCGGGGTGATCGACACGCACGTGGATAATCTCTATCGTTCCAAAGACCCGGAACCATTTGTCCTCTATGGTGCGCAGCCGGATGCATACAAGATTGTACTCATAAAGGTGGCAAACAAAGATGATCTGGGTGAGGTGCAAAAGTCGATTGAGAAATCATGGAAGGATCTCTTTCCTTCGAAGCCGTTCAACAGTCAGTTTCAAAGTGATCTTGTAATGGATAACCTCCGGCGGCTGAATGGAAACCTGCAAAAGATATTTTTGTTCCTCACAGTGCTAGGCGGTGTGTTGTCGGCGTCAGGAATTTATTCGCTCGCGTCACTGAACATTGCCAGACGTACAAAGGAGATCGGTATCCGAAAAGCCCTGGGAGCGTCGATACAAAACGTGTTGTTGCTGCTGAACCGGGAATTTATGATTCTATTAGGCTGTGCGATGTTACTCGGTTGTGCGGGTGGGTATTACCTCACGCTCTTATTGATGGATGAGATCTATGCCTATCACGTTGTGATCGGAATTGTCCCGGTGTTGTTATGCGGAATATGTGTATTCGCCATCGGGATCCTCACGACGAGCTCCACTATCTACAGGGCGGCGAAAGCAAATCCGGTAGATTCTCTCAGGACGGAGTAACAGTTTGGGTCATCAGGAGTGTTTGCGCTTCACGCATTCCTGATGGCCTCATTGCTGTTGCATTTGTTCTTCCTGGTGTCTCCGATAGGAATTTTTTGTGAAAGAAATAAGAGGCTGATGATCGTCACCGGAACTGGTTGTCGTCTTTCCATCTTCGTAAGAAACAGAGACGGCAACCTCCAGTGTGTGCTGTGATGTTCCGCGATAAGTACCTCTCACGGGTGAGCAATCGAAGAAGTTCTTTCCTACGGCAAGCCTCACATGGTTTTCATTTGCGATACAATTGTTTGTAGGATCGAGCCCGAGCCAGCCATAGGATGGAATGTAGGCTTCGACCCATGCGTGTGTTGCTCCCTCGCCACGCATACCGTTTTTGTTCGGGCAGATGTATCCGCTCACATAACGCGCGGGGATGTTTTCAAGGCGCAGGATCGCCAGCAGGATATGAGCAAAATCCTGGCAGACACCTGACTTAATGTTCCAGATTTCGTCCAGCGTGGTTTCAACCGTGGTGATGCCTTTCTTGTATTCGAATGACTTGAACACATACTCACAAAGTTTGGTTGCCACTTGTAAGGGCGTGGCTGTTTCAGGAGTAATCGCGCTGATTTGTTCTTCCAGTTCTTTCATGTAGGCGAACGACTCGCTCCGCAGGAAATCAATGAAAGGGATTTGGAACTTTACTTTTTCCAGAGAATCCCATTGCTCATGTGCCGGCGTAGTATCCTCGGGAAGAGCTCTGCTTATTGTCAGTACTTCAATTTGTGACTCTATAATAAGCTCACTATGCGGTTGCGAATGTGTAAACGTCCCAACCGTATTATTGAAGATGTCCTGGTGTGTTTCAACGGATGGTCTGCCCGTAATCGAAAGCTTGTGATAAGTGACTTGCTGATAGTCATCTTCAAGCGGATAGAGCATGATCTGGTTAGCGCTATCCCGGACAGGAACCTCGTATGAGTACTTTGTGATGTGTCGTATCTTGAACTTTGCCATCTTTAATAACTATTGGCAAAATAATATCGGTTAAGGGCATTACCTATTCCGCGTAAATCTTCATTCAGGGTGCTGAGAAAATTATGCAGGCCCATTTCCGAAACATTTTGGAGGTTGGTGTACTGGATTTTGGTCCGCAGCTTGCCAATGAGGAAATTGATCTGGCGGCCTCCTTCCGAATTACTTTCATCATTCAGACGTTCGAAGTATTTGTGAACTGCGTTCAGCGAGTACAGCACCGAGCGTGGGAAGTTCGTATTAAAGATGATCTGGTCAATGACATTTCGCGCTTCAAATGCTGAGCGATATGTTTTTAGATACAAGGCATATCCGGAAACGGAAAGAAGGAGGTGTTTCCAATACACGACGTCCGTGGTCGTCTCCATGTCGTAAGAGAGGTCACTGAATTTCACGTCAAGAATATCCACCGCCTGCGTTGCGCGTTCCAGGTATCGGCCCAGGCTGATGAAAGCAAAGCCTTCCCCGCGAAACATGGTTGACTCCGAAATACCATAGTATAGCATGCTTTGTCGGATAAGGTAATCCAAAGTAGTGACGGGATCGTCTCTCTTGATTTGATGCAGCAGCTTTTCGTCTTTCACGACGTAATAAAACTCATTCAAACACTGCCATAGCTCCTTAGTAATGTGATCCTGCACAGAACGGGCGTTTTCCCGCGAACGAATGACCATATTATAAACTGAGTTGGGATTCGTCTTTTCGACGATCATGAATTGCAGAACGGCGCGACTGTCATTCTCAAGCGCTGTTAATTGTTCGTTATCTGTGTAGGTGAATATTTTTAGGATAGGACGCCACGAAAAAGCTTGCGTAGCATCCTGTGATGAAGCATAGTTTGTTTTCAGCATGCGCATCATGCTGTCGGTGCGCTCCATGTATCGCGACATCCAATAAAGTGATTCGGCAACCCTGCTGAGCATTCTGTTTTATTGTTTTCTTGTCATGCTAATACCCACGTATCTTTACTCCCGCCACCTTGCGAGGAGTTCACCACCATCGATCCTTCTTTCAAAGCGACGCGGGTCAATCCTCCTGGTACGATCTCAATACCGGAAGAACCACACAAAGCAAAGGGACGAAGGTCGAGTCGTCGTGGCTGCAGCTTCCCATCGATATAACATGGTCCGGACGACAAACTGATGATGGGTTGCGCGATATAGTGGCGTGGATCTTTCAAAATATCCCTCTTATAGTCTTCGATTTCTTTTTCGGTTGCCGTGTTCCCCATCAGCATTCCATATCCACCTGACTCGTTGGTCTTTTTGACGACCATTTTCGTTATGTTCTCAAGAACATGTTTTAATTCATCAGGATTGTTCAATTGATAGGTAGGAACATTCTTTAAAAGCGGTTCTTCATTCAGATAGTAGCGGATCATTTCGGGAACGTAGACGTACACGGCTTTATCATCGGCCACACCATTGCCAATAGCGTTCACAATAGCCACATTTCCTTTCCGGTAGGCCGATAATATCCCGGACACACCCAATGAGCTATCCGGATTAAATGCCAGCGGGTCCAGAAAGTGATCGTCAACCCTTCTGTAGATGACATCAACTTGCTGCAGACCTGCCGTAGTTTTCATGTAAACCTTGTGATTGTCTACAACCAGGTCGCGACCTTCAACAAGTTCGACGCCCATCAAACGCGCCAACGTAGTGTGTTCAAAATATGCTGAATTGTAAATTCCTGGTGTCAGCAGTAC
>JAEYXN010000194.1 GCA_023431285.1 Bacteroidota bacterium | reverse complement strand
CGGTAATGCTTTGCTGTTTGCCTCAGACGGAGGGCAAGACGGCGCACTGATCATCTCCTACACATCGAAGGATCGCGAATGGGCACCTCCTGTGGAGCTTCCCAAACATCTTAACAACAGGCTAAACTTTCTCAAAGGATATGCTCTCAGCGGCGATGGTAAAACGATGTACATCACCTCAGCAAAAAGTCCGGTCATCGGAGGATATGACATCATGATATCCACGCTCTCTGGAAATACATGGTCGCAGCCATTGAACCTTATGCTTCCCATCAACTCCAAAACGAATGATGGATGTCCATCAATAACACCGGATGGAAACACAATCTATTTCATGCGGTGCGATAATATGGATCAGTATAAAGCGTCAGGGTGTAAGATATTCTCCTCCTCAAAAAAGCCTAATGGTCAGTGGGGCGATCCTGTAGAGCTTCCCGCATCCATCAACACAGGTAATTCACAGACACCGCGAATACTCGCCGATGGACAGACGCTGATCTTTTCGTCCGATAAAATAATGCCTAACAAAGGAGGCATGGACCTGTATGTATCACGGTTGTCGGACAACACATGGTCAAACCCTCAGCCTCTGGATTTCGTCAATACAGAACGTGATGATCAATACGTTTCCGTATCCGCGAACGGGCGGTACATTATCAAAGAAGCAAAGGGTGCGCGCAACAACTATGAGCTGACAGAGTTTCTGTTTCCGGATCACCTTCGGCCAAAGTCACTCATGAAGGTGGAGGGCGTGATCAGCAGCGACGGACCAGGCATCGCATCTTACATAACCGTCATTGATCTCAAAACCAAAAAGCGATTCTACGCGACGAAGACGCCGGCGGATGGATCATACTTCTTTTATCTGCCGGAAGGTTCGAAGTATGAAATCTCTGTAGATCCGGAGCAAAGCTATTACACATTCTTTTCAAAGATGATCGACCTGGAAACAGATCGTGTTCCACAGAAAGAGAAGATCAACGTGACGTTAAAACAACCTCGCTCCGGAGATGAGATCTCGCTCGACCTGGTTGAGTTTGAAAACAACTCGACCGCGCTTACGGGTCTTGCTTCCCAGGAACTGGGCAGGCTCAGTCGTATGATGAAGGCAAATCCAAACCTGACGTTTGAAATTCACGTCACTCTCGAAGGTTTTAAGACGGATTCAATAAGGTCGTCGCCGGACCTCTCGGAAGTGAAAGTGGATTCCGCGTGGGTGGAAGCTGACACAACGATGCAGATACCCGCACATTATAAGGCGAAATACACCTATCACAACGACAAGACGTTGGGTCAGGCCGAAGCGATAAATAACTTTCTTCTGAATGAAGGTATCCGGCCCGAGCAGATGGCCTTTGTCGTTAACGCAATCATTGCAACAGAACCTCCCAGAGTAGTGGTTCGCGCCAGGGTCAGGTAGTTAATCGAAGGTAAAGGGCATCGCCACCAGGGTGGTATCCCATATCAGCACCATCTCCGCTTCTTCGCCGGTCATGTCAAAGGCGATGGTGAATTGTTGAAATTCCTTTCCCTGCTGGAAGGCTCTCACAACTACAGAAAGGGCATCGAGTTCGGGTTTGCGATTCGCTTCGCCATCAGAATTGATTCCCCACTGTCCGTGCTCCGTATTGAAAATAATCGTCCACGTCTCTTCCTGCGGGATCGTCCACAAGGAGTACTTTCCCTTTCTCAAAACCTTTCCTTCGATGGTGAGATCCTTAGTCGTTTCAAAGGTGGTAGCTTCGTTCGCACCCGTTCTCCACACCTTTCCGTATGGCACCAGCTTACCGAAGATCTCGCGGTCCTTTTTGTAAGGTCGGTTGTAGAATACTTTGATGGTCAGGTCATCCTGATGGAAAACGACATGTTCCTCCGGGCTGAAGGATTTTGTTTGGCGTGTCTGATAGAAGGTAACGGCCCACCACAGCACCATCAGAATAACGATAGCCGTACCCGCAAAAATGAAAAAGCGTTTCATATCAAGGATTGTTGCGCAAAATAAAGTTTTTTCCTGCCATACTTTAGAATTATGCCAAATGCCTTATTTTTACGCTTTCAAACGTAAATAGTTATGAGTTTAGACTGGTGGCCGTTCTTTGTTGTTATCGCTCTTTTCATCCTTGCGATCGTTTCACCATGGGCATTCCCCAATAAGAACGTGAGCAAAAATCGCCACGACAACAAGTTTTAACTCCCGCCTCATAAGTCCGGCATATTCAGTTGCCGATCAAAGACCTACATCTTCAAAATGTCCCCGTGTTTTGAGGATTGTCCGGCGATACCGCGTATCTTTATTTGTATATTAACATTGTGCGAAAATTCCGGCGGTTGGTTTTCTGCGGGCTTATTGTCCTTTTGGCTGCGACAGATTATTTGTGTGCTCAGCCTCTGGGCTTCTCTTTGATGCACGGGCGCACACGCGTAGAGATCCCCATCGAAATTCACAACAATCTGGTAGTCGTTCCGCTCGTCCTTAACGACCAGCTCCCCCTAAAGTTTGTTCTCGACACCGGTGTGCGCACTGCCATTCTTACACAAAAGTCATTCAGTGATATTCTCAATCTCGTCTATAGCCGTAAGTATACCATTACAGGTCCCGGAGGGGAGAAGATGGTCGACGCCTACGTTACAAACAATGTGTCCCTAGGTCTGCCCGGCGTCCACGGCCGCGGGCATGCGTTGCTGGTACTCGATCAGGATTATCTTGAACTAAGAAATTATCTTGGCACGGACGTTCACGGGATTCTCGGCTATGAGCTTTTCAGTCGTTTTATAGTTAAGGTAGATTACGAGCGGAAACTTCTTACACTATATCTGCCTAACGTATTCAAGAAAAGAAAGAAATACGAATCTATTCCCATTATCATTCAGGACACCAAGCCCTACGCCACAATCCCTGTTACACTGATGGACGGAACTACTGTAGAAGCAAAACTCCTTGTCGATTCCGGCGCAAGCCACCCCCTTCTGCTGGATCCTCTCTCAGATGAAAGAATAACCATTCCACATCATGTGATCAGTAGTACTATTGGCCGCGGACTTGGAGGAGAGATCAAAGGGAAGACCGGAAGAGTCAAGTCTGTCGAGCTTGGGAAACATATCCTCAATAACGTATTCGCAAATTTCCCTGACACCAACAGTTATAGTGATACCACTACGATGAAGGTCTTTCGCAATGGTACCATTGGTGGTGGAATACTGTCGCGTTTCACTGTTGTGTACGATTTCCCGAATGAAGCAATCTATTTCAGAAAGAACGGCAATTTCCGGGAGCCTTTTCACTACAACGTAAGCGGTCTTACCGTGCGGATAACAGGAAACGGCTTGAATCTGGATGAATTTGAAATCGTCGAAGTACGTGAAGGTTCCGCATCCGATCTCGCCGGCCTCAAGAAAGGAGATAAGATTGTCTCCATGAACGGACTTACCACGTCCGGACTCAAACTGGGTGACATCGTCAACCGCCTCAGCCAGAAACCAGGGAAGAAAGTAAAGTTGGAAGTAATGCGCGGTTCGAAGCGGTTATCGGCTTCGTTAGTGTTATCCGATCAGATTTAACACACCACCCTTATCAAGCATTTTCTTCAGAAGACTCTTTCGTGTACTGAAAGCTTTGTTGAGAAGCTCCTGCGTTCTTCTGAAACGCAGCGTACTCTTGATCGTATTGTATAGCGCTTCCGTTGTAAGGTTCTGCTTGAGCAGGTAATCCTGAACATTTATTGAAGCGAGAGCCTCACTGTAATTGTTGTTCTTCAACACGGTAATCGGAATCCCCCTTGTTCTGCGGTTGGAAGAAAGCTTGCCAACAACCTCAGCAAGCTGTGCGCGGCCAATGTTGTCGTCGATCAGGATGAAATTCGGCCTGAACTTCAAAAGCCTCTCAGTAATGGTCGGAAGATCGAAAGCAATCTCTGAAACGACCTTTCTGCTTCTCACCTGACGAAGCTTTTCCAATACAGGTCCAAGCTCAATAGGATTATTTCCAATCAACAACACGTTAATGGGCTCGTACGAAGAATTTTTGGTCATTAAAGCTTTCATAGACTGGGCGGATAAAGTAATATAACGCAAGAGATTAAAGACGGATACAAACCGGAGAGAAATTTCAGTGCCAGCCGGCTATCTTCTTTCCGGGTTTTTCTCATAACAGGAAATTAGAATCAATTTGAAGAAGGTTGTAATTATTGGTGGCGGGATTTCCGGATTGATTTCGTCCATCCTTCTTGCGAAGAATGGTATTCCAAGCCTTGTTATCGAAAAAAAATCCTATCCTTTTCATCGTGTCTGCGGCGAATACATTTCGAACGAGGCTGTTTCCTTCCTGGAATCAATGGATCTTTACCCGGGGCAATTCAATCCTCCGAAAATCACCCGGTTTCAGATGAGTTCAATAAAAGGGAGATCTCAAATTCTTCCGCTAGACCTCGGAGGATTTGGAATCAGTCGTTTTTCCTTCGATCATTTTCTTTTCCTTAAGGCACGTAGCCTGGGCGTAGAGTTCAACCTTGAGACATCTGTGGAAAATGTTGACTTTTTGGGCCAATCATTTAAAGTATTTCTATCCACCGGAGATCCTGTAGAGGCAGAGATCGTTATTGGAGCGTTCGGGAAAAGATCCGGCATCGACATGAAGCTGCAGCGACCCTTCATCAGAAAACGCTCTCCATACGTCGGCGTGAAATATCATGTGTCCGTGAATCATCCCGATGATATGATAGCATTACATAATTTTGAGGGAGGATACTGCGGCGTGAGCAAGGTGGAGTACAACGTTACAAATGTGTGTTATCTCGTACATCGCGATCAGATAAGAGCGAACGGATCCATAACAAACTTTGAAGAAAGAGTGCTTCGAAGAAATCCCTTCGTCAATGACTTATGGGGAACCGGTGGGTTTCTATTCGACAAGCCCGAAGTAATCAATGAGATTTCTTTCGAACGTAAATCAGCCGTGGAGAATCATATACTGATGGCGGGAGATTCTGCAGGATTGATTACACCGCTTTGTGGTAATGGCATGGCAATGGGGATTCACGCGTCATACCTGGTGACTGAATGCATTCGCAATTACTTCGAAGGAAGATTGTCTCGCGCTGCGCTGGAATATAATTATGCAAAGGCATGGGCTCAGACTTTCAGCCAGCGGCTTTTTTTCGGAAGAAACATCCAAAGACTTTTCGGGTCGGAATGGGGATCATCATTTGCAGTCAGCCTTGCACTGCATTTCAAACCATTGGCAATGCAGCTTATTCGCCGAACACACGGTAAGCCTTTCACATAAAATCCGGCAAGTGCCGCGCAGAATTCTTATCTTTTCAATTCATACAACTAAAACCAAACCATGAGCCACGAAAAGAATCGCCGCGATTTTATCAAATCATTAGGCCTGATCACTGTATCCGCCGGAGCTGGAGCAATGTTTCTGTCTTCCTGTAATTCTAAATCGGGAGGTGAAACCACCGCCAGCGACACAACGGCATCATCTCAAACCGCCGCACCAAAAGATCTGTTTTTCAAGATCTCTTTAGCTCAATGGTCTTTGCACAAGTCACTGTTCGATAACAAGTTTACTAACCTCGACTTTCCGGCAAAAGCCAGGAACGATTTCGGTATTTCCGCTGTGGAGTATGTAAATCAGTTCTTCAAAGACAAGGCGAAAGATTCCGCATACCTGGCCGACCTGAAGCAGCGTGCTGACGACAACGGCGTGACAAACGTGCTGATCATGGTCGACGGTGAGGGTAACCTGGGCGAACTCGACAAGAATAAAAGAACCGCCGCAGTGGAGAACCACAAGAAATGGGTTGAAGCCGCAAAGTTCCTTGGATGTCATTCCATTCGTGTGAACGCTTATGGTGAGGGAAGTGAAGAAGAAGTTGGAAAGGCCGCTACTGACGGATTAAGAACGCTATCTGAATTCGCGAAAGGATCCGATATCAATGTGATCGTCGAAAACCACGGAGGGTATTCATCGAAAGGAATCTGGCTTGCTAACGTGATCAAGAATACCGGCATGGACAACTGCGGGACTCTTCCCGACTTCGGAAACTTCTGTATTAAGCATGGAGAGAATTACTCATGCAATGAATGGTATGATCGTTATCAGGGAACCGCTGAGATGATGCCTTTCGCGAAAGGTGTGAGTGCCAAAACGCATGATTTCGATGAGAATGGAAATTGCGTGGAAACGGATTATGAAAGAATCCTCAAGGTTGTGAAGGATGCCGGTTATACAGGTCACATCGGTATCGAGTATGAAGGTTCTACGCTTTCGGAAGAGGAAGGCATCAGAAAAACAAAAGCTCTGCTCGAAAGAGTTGGCGCTATGATCGCGTAACTACTAAAACGCCTGGAGGATTTGAGTAGAATCCAGAAACAGGTAGATAAAATACACGCTGAGACATGTGGCTGAAATAAAATTCAGCCACATGGTATGCGTGAAGTCCGCATAGGTCTGATTCCGGTTGACCTTCCAATACCAATACAGGAAGTAAATCATCACTGGAGCGACCGCTGCTATGAAGAGCATAGCATATCTCACATCGAAAAAGCTTCGCAGATAAAAGAAGAACCCGGGAACCACCAGCGCGAACATTGCCCCCGTAAATAGAAATGTACCCCGGATTCCCAGCACCATGCTTAATGTACGATCGCCGTGGCGCTTGTCTTCTTCATGCTGATAGATCTGAGTCATGGGATAATTTGCCCATAGCATTATGGTAGTGAGGAGACCCCCATACAGCACCGCGTGTTTCATTGATGCGGAAACATCGAAAGCGTTTATCCCGGCGTAGCACATGATGAAGGTGAATAACCCCTGAAATACGCCCGTGATGATCCACGAAGTGAAGGCATACTTTTTTAATCTTACCGATGGGTGGCTATATGCTTTGCTAACCAGGCCGTAGATGAGTAGCATGATTGCGAATGTTATGTTGATCATCAGATAGCCAAGAACGATCGCCACAACATCAAGCAGTATCGCCGCGAAGTAAAGACCCTTCTTCACGGGAGGAGGATTCTTCAGGCCACCGATGCTCTTTTCATCTTTGTCGAAGTAGCTATTATAGGCATTGCTGGCAGGATAGAGGAGGAAATGAATGATGAAGAATGACCATCCCAGGGCAGGCGCGGTGATGTTGGGCGAGATGGCAACAGCAAACAGAAAGATGGGCAGAAGAAAGAAGGAGAATGGAACCCTCAGATGAAGTAATGTCGATAATGAAAACATAGGCGTTAAAAACAAAGCTATCCAATTTCAGTTTTATTTATCTTCCCAAAACAAAGAATAACGAATGAGTTATATCACCGCGACAGGCATTGCAGTTCCACGCCAGCCGTTAGACCAATCGACCATTTCGCGGTTCATGGAGATCATGATGGGAAAGGAAGATTCCGATGTTCGGAGGAAGATCAAAGCCATCTTTCGGGCGAGCGGAATACGTCAGCGTCATTCGGTGCTGGTAGATTATGGAAGAACATCCGACTTTACTTTTTATCCCAACAATGATACGGATCCTTTTCCGGGCACTGAGTCGCGCATGAATGTCTTTCGTGAGCATGCTCTCCCTCTTAGTGTTGAGGCTGTGTCCAATATGATGACGCGCGTCCCTGTAAAAGCAGAAGAGATTACGCATCTCATCGTTGTGTCGTGCACCGGGATGTATGCGCCTGGTCTTGATATCGATCTGGTGAAAGCATTGAAGCTGCGTACAAACATTCAGCGAATATGCATTCAGTTTATGGGTTGTTACGCTGCATTCAATGCGCTGAAAGTAGCTAATACCATTTGTCGCAGCGAAGCACACGAGAAGGTGCTGATCGTTTGCGCCGAGCTGTGCAGCATACATTTTCAACCCGAACCAACGGATGATAACATTCTTGCCAATGCTTTGTTTGCCGATGGCGCAGCTGCCATGCTGGTGACTTCGGACAAGATCAACCCCAGGTCATTGGAAGTAGTTTCGTCCTTTAACGATCTCGCTTTAAAGGGTGAATCCGATATGGCATGGAACGTTGGAGACCATGGATTTAGGATGCGACTCTCGTCATACGTCCCTGATCTGATCAAAGGAGAAATCGGATCTTTGCTGGAGCGATTCCTGTCAACAAGCAACGTACTTCGACCGGATATCGCCCACTATGCGATGCATCCCGGCGGCACCAGGATCTTGCAAATCATCGAAGAATGTCTCGGACTGACCAGAGATGACAACGCACATGCATATGAGGTGTTACGGAAGTACGGAAATATGTCCAGCGCAACCGTTGTGTTTGTTCTTGACAAAATCATACAAGAGCTGCATCCAGATCAAAACAACAAGATGGTACTCAGTATAGGATTCGGGCCGGGCCTTACACTTGAAAGTATGCTTTACAAAATCCACGCGTGACGATGGATCTTTCCTCCCGGTCAATGGAAACAGAGATCATGGATGACCTGGAATCTTCGGGTCCGGTTCTCGATCGTACGCTCCGCGAGCTTGAGTTCATCAACAAATGGCTGGGAGGAAACGCTGTTACTATTGATGCATTGTCGAAGATCATGAAAGACCTGCCTCGCTCACATACCTACCACATTGTCGATGTGGGGTGCGGTGGTGGAGATATGGCCACGCTCATCTTTGAGTGGGGCAAACGGAATGGATATTCTTTCATGATCACCGGGGTCGATGCAAATCCCAACGTAGTGGAGTATGCACGCAGGCATGTGAACCCACGCAACGCGATCCGGTTTGAGACGATGAACATTTTCGGAGAGGAGTTTCAGGCGATGCGATGTGACATTCTTATTGGTACTTTGTTCTTCCATCATTTTGCGAATGATCAGCTGACAAATTTCCTATCATGGGCGAGGGAACATGTTTCGAAAGGGGTTATCATAAACGACATTCACCGCCATCCGTTCGCTTTTCATTCTATCAGAATTCTGACGAAACTGTTCTCCCGATCCCCGATGGTAGTGAACGATGCTCCGTTGTCTGTGCGTCGCGCTTTCCTGCGTCCGGAGCTTGAAGACATTTTCCATAATGCCGGCTTTGATAAGATTGATATTCACTGGCGATGGGCGTTTCGGTGGCAGGTGATTGCACGTCCTCATTATGGCACAATTTTTACTACCTTAGAGTCAAATACAATGACCTAATATGAAAACGGGCATCTCTGTGCTGATGGGATTTATCATACTTCTCTCAGCGTGTTCTCCAAAACCCTACGGATCAAAAGTTAAGGAACCATTTCAGGGCAACGCTTATGAATCCAACAATCGTTTCTGGCGCGGTGTGGGTAAAGGAGTTAGTTCGAAGGATAATATCGCGAAAGGAAAAGCAGACATTGAAGCGAAATCGCAGCTGGCAGGCCAGGTGAACACCACTATGAAGATGGTGGCGGACCAGTACCTGGGGCAAACGGAAAACGAAAATGCCGCAGACGTTGCTGATAAGTTTCAGAGTCTCGTACGTCAGGTGATGAATACCGAGATGGCCGACCTGCGTAAGATGGGTGAACAGAAGTTTTTTAACGAGCAGTCAAAGGAATACACGGTGTTCATAGCTTATGAGATCAAAAAGAATGCGATGCTCCGGTTCATGAAGAAACAGGCCAAGGTTGACAAGACGATCAATGAGCGTCAGCGTGACCTGATTGAAAAAATTATTGACGAGGAGCTCGAGAAGGCTGATAATGCCGATGAAAACGACTAGTATAGTATAAGAATTTCAGGTTTAAATTTTGAAAGAGGCCGTCTCAGATTTGGGGCGGCTTTTTTCATGCACTCAACCACCGATCTGGTTCCTCATGGCCTCCCATTCTTGATTTAACGCTGCTGAGAGGAAAGATCTCTGTCAACCCGTATCCGCAGCCAGGGAAACTCTTCCTGCTTCCTAAACGATTTTTAGACGAGATCCTGGCTCTGACAGCTCAAACCTGTCTCCGGGATGTTAGGTATATATTCCGTAGGTATTCCGTAGATATTCCGTATCTATTAAAGTACGGAACAACTACGGGATATATACGAGACATCTACGGAATATATACGGGATATCTTTTTGGGATAGTCGTCCCGAACCGGGAGAATCCTCATAGAGAAGGTCCTTCCGCGAGTTCTCGCGACACGGCGCTCGCGCATGCCCACACACAACCACCGCTCTGGATGACGGATTAAAAAGGGGGGCGCGACATAGCGCTCGCGTATGCCACCCACATCCACCGCTCTGGATGAGTTACGTGCTCCCCTTGGAGGGTGTTCTGGATGACGACAGCGCATTAAGCATCTGTGTAAGAGTCGATCCTCTTAAACTGTCATGCAATAAAAAAGGCCGCCCTTTATTGAGGCAGCCTCTTTCGCTATGCTATGCTGGTTAATTACCGGTTTATGAAACCAGTTCAACGCTTCTTCGGATGAAGCTGGTAAGATCCGCTCCGGTGAGCATATTCTGTGAAAGCAATGCAAGATCGCATGCTTGCTTTGCAAGCTTGATCTTCTCCTCTTCGGTTTCAGATTTCAGGATACGCTGGACAATGCCGTGATTCGCGTTTACTGTCAGACTGTAATTGTCAGGCATAGCGCCCATGAAGCCGTATCCGCCTCCGCCGGTTCGGGCCATGTCCTTCATACGACGCATGAACTCACTCATGGTGATCACAGCAGGAAGCTCATCAGGAGAAAGTGAGTCAACAGTTACGGTAAAGGATTTGTTGGCAATCGCTTTCTCAAAGATCAGCTTCACCGCTTCCTGTTCCTCTGTTGACAACACACTTTCAAGCTTGGTGTCTTTGTCGATAAGCTTGTCCGCGGTATCGCTGTCGACACGCTTCAGATGTGTCTTCTCTAGGCGTTGCTCGAGCGTATTGATGAAGTGACTGTCAAGCACCCCGTCGAATAACAGGACGTCGTAAGCTTTTGATTTCGCCATCTGTACGAAGCTATCCTGTTTGCCGGCGTCTGAAGCATAAAGGTAAATCGTTTGCTCCTCCTTATCGGTCTGGGTAGCACTTACCTTTTCCTTATACTCAGAGAATGTGAAGTATTGTTTATCTACGTTTTTCAGGAGAGCAAAATCTTTCGCCTTGTCATAGAACTTTTCATCGCTGATCATTCCATACTTCACGAAGATGTTGATGTCATCCCATTTTTTCTCGAAGTCTGCCCGATCTTTCCTGAAGAGTTCTCCGAGTTTATCAGCAACCTTTTTGGTAATGTGCTGGCTGATCTTCTTTACGTTCGCGTCACTTTGCAGGTAGCTTCGTGAAACGTTCAACGGAATATCCGGTGAGTCGAGCACCCCGTGAAGCAACATCAGGAAATCAGGTACCACATCCTTAACCTCATCAGTGATGAATACCTGGCGCGAGTAGAGTTGTATTTTATTTTTCTGAAGCTCAAAATCATTCTTCACCTTAGGGAAATACAGAACGCCAGTCAGGCTGAAAGGATAGTCAACGTTGAGGTGGATCCAGAAAAGAGGATCTTCTGAGAATGGATAGAGCTCTTTATAGAACTTCAGGTAATCTTCATCACTTAGCTCACTTGGAGATTTCGCCCAGAGAGGAGTGGGGTTATTGATGATGCGGTCTTTCTTTTCCGTGCGGAACTTCGGCTTGCCTTCTTCGTCCACGCCATCTTCGATGCTTTCATCGGTAGTACCAAACTTGATTTCAACGGGCAGGAACTTGCAGTATTTTTCGAGGATGCCTTTCAGTCTCCATTCATCCAGAAACTCTTCTGAGTCTTTGTTGATATGAAGGATGATATCTGTTCCACGCTCCGCTTTCTCAGCGGCAGTCAATGAAAACTCTGTTGACCCATCGCATTCCCAGAGGGCGGCTTCATTAGCCTCAACTTTGTAAGACCTGGAAAGGATCTCCACTTTGTCCGCTACCATGAACGCAGAATAGAATCCCAATCCGAACTTTCCGATAATGTCTTTAGAGTCGCCTTTATCCTTAAACTTCTCAACGAATTCACTCGCTCCCGAAAAGGCAATCTGGTTGATATATTTTTTGATCTCCTCTCCTGTCATGCCAAGGCCCTTGTCGCTGACAGTAATCGTCTTCTTGTCCTTGTCGAAAGACACCCCGATCGTCAGGTCGCCCAGCTCGCCGCTAAACTCACCCAGTGCTGCAAGCTTCTTCAGCTTTTGTGTGGCATCGACCGCGTTGGACACGAGCTCCCGAAGGAAGATCTCATGATCTGAATAGAGGAATTTCTTGATGATGGGAAATATGTTCTCGGTGTGGATGCTGATCGTTCCCTTCTCCAGTGTTTCTGCCATAGTTGTCCGGTTTTATCGGTTAGTATTTAGATTTCTGTTTTGCCCCGATGATCAAATGGTGTTCCACTTAAGTATTTGTGTCATGATGTCACGGTTTGACAGCATCAGAAAGAAAAAAGGCCGGTAGGGCCGGCCATTTTGTTGTTGATCAAAGATCTTTTGCCTCGGGTATTCCCCGTCGCAAATGCTTGTCGAAGAAGGCCTCCATCGAACGGTAGAAGTCGAACTGGTTCTCCTGGTTATAAAACCCGTGACCCTCATTGTCTTTCACAATGTATTCCACCTGCACGCCACGTTGACGAAGCGATTCCACTATCTGATCTGACTCTGCCTTATTCACCCGCGGATCGTTTGCCCCTTGGGCGACGAGCAAAGGACATTTGATTTTGTCGACATGAAATACGGGGGAGACTTCCGCCAGCTTCAGACTGTCGGCCTTAGGATCGCCAACCATTTCATAGAGCATTTTACGATAGGGTTCCCAGTATGGCGGGATGGTGTTCATGAAGGTAAACATATTCGACACCCCTACATAATCCACCGCGCATGCGTATAGCTCAGGGGTTTTGGTAATGCCGGCAAGAGTTGCATATCCGCCATAGCTGGCGCCATAGATGGCAACACGTGTGGAGTCGGCGATACCTTCTGAGATCAACCACTTCACGCCATCTGTGATGTCGTCCTGCATGGTGCGACCCCATTGCCCGTACGAGGCTTCCAGGAACTTTCTTCCATAGCCTGTGCTGCCTCTGAAATTCATTTGGAGCACAGCATAACCACGATTGGCCAGGAACTGGATCTCAGGGTTAAAGCCCCAGCTGTCGCGGGCCCACGGACCTCCGTGAGGATTGATCACCACGGGAAGATTCTTTGCCTCCACCCCTTTTGGAAGGGTAAGGTATCCGTTGATGGTGAAGCCATCGCGCGACTTATAGGTAACAGGTTTGACCGAAGCCATGTTGTTTTCATCCAGCCATGGCTTGAAATCAGAAAGCTTGCTGAACGATTTGGCTGCAACGTCATAGAAGTAATAGCCACCAAAGTATCTATCGCTGTTTACGTAGACCAACAACTTGTCTTCCGCATCGTTTGTCCTGGCTACATAGAAGCTGTAGTTGGGGATCTCCTTTGCAATATTGTCGTGAACCGCCTTGTCCACGTCATCAACAAAATGCCTTTGGGGCTTGTCAGTCTCATAAGAGATGTGCGTGAGTACTTTGCGCTTACGGGAGAACGACAAACCCTCGACATCTACATCGGGGTGGACATAAATCTCTTTCACTTCTTTACCTGTTGCAGGGTCAAATTCAACGACGGCAATCTTGTCACGACCGAGGTTCGAGAGACAATAAAGGTTCTTGTTATCGAAGGTAAAGATGACCGGGTTCAGCGTTTCCTTGAACGATGTAGTGATGACGGTTTTGAATGGTGCTTTTTCTGTTTCGCGGTAAAGCAAGCTTGCGTTTACCCCATCCGTTGTCACGGCTGCTCTGATCTTGCCATCGTGGTCGGTCACCCATCCCGTGATGTTTCCCGGGTTTTCTGCGACGAGTTTTGATTCGCCAGTTTCTGTGTTGAGAAGGTATACATCAAACAACTGTGCGTTCCTTTTGTTATGCTGGATAAGCAATTCATTAGGCCGATCCTCAAGTATATCGATGATGTCTGCCCTGACTTTCGGAAAAGGAGTATGATCAGTAAGTCCGGTTCCATCTGGCTTCACAGAGAGAATGTGCGTATTCTCGTCGCCACCGGAATCTTTTACGAAGATGATTCTGTCATCGCTCTCCCACTCTGCATTGTAAATGCTTCGCTCAGTTTCAGCAGTGACAGGTATGGCGGTGGTATCGCCAAGCTTTTGGACGAACACATTCATTCTGCCCTGATGGGGAGCTCGGAAGAGAATTTGTTCAACATTGGGAGAAATTCTGTATCCGGCTCTGATGGGATCCTTGAAGAAATCTTCAAGAGCAACGGGTACTGCGGGTTTCTCAGCAGTCGCTTTCTCTTCGGTTTTGCACGCCGACAGAGAAAGCATCAGCAACCCGGCTACGAGTAGGGACTGATATTTCATAAGATGGGGGTTATCCTTTAAAGGTAACGAATGATAAACACATTCTGCACCCCGCCTCTTAACTATCTCAGCCGATCGGAATCACGCACGAGCTTCTCGTCCCTACGGATGAACCGCATCGACAGCCAGTTGAAGACAACGGCTGCGCCAGGAAGCCAAAGGCCGAGGCCGTATTGTCCTCCCCCATGCGTTTTTACGAGGTCAGTAGAGAAATACACAGCGCTGATAAGACCGAACGCGAGAAGCAATGCGTTGAGCGTACCCAGCTTAATCTGAAGCAATCTGTCTTTGTATTTCGTGATTTCAATGGCGGCGATGGTAGCTGCTGCAGCAAGGATGATTCCCGTCACGCAAAATGGGACATAACTTTTACTTATTAACTCACCCGAGTCACCATCCGCGGTTGTCCCATAATAAAGCGCGTAGAGAACATGGCGTGTCGTTCCTTCATTGATTGCCCAGACAGGCAGGAAGATAGCTACTATGAGACACAGTACGACGAGCGCCAGAAATACAGTTTGAATCCTTTGCCACATGTTGTTGTTGCGTTAACTTGCCGGCAAAAGTAAAAAGAATTCATCAACTGGCGCTAGCCCTTCGGATTCCCCTCGATTTATGAACGCATTTGTGCTGGACATTTTGCGAACGCCCATCGGAAAGTATGGTGGTGCGCTGTCTTCGGTCCGGCCGGATGACCTTGCAGCTCTCGTGATTGAAAGTATCCTCAAAAGAAATTCTGCCATTAACCCCTCGGTAATTGACGATGTAATTGTCGGGGCCGCCAATCAGGCAGGTGAGGATAACCGTAATGTCGCGCGAATGGTAGCGCTTCTTGCGGGACTTCCTACAACAGTGCCGGGCGTGACGGTAAACAGGCTTTGCGCTTCCGGGCTGCAGGCGATCATCGATGCGGCTCAAACGATCCATTCGGGAAACGCTGCAGTCATCATTGCCGGTGGTGTAGAAAGTATGAGTCGTGCTCCCTTTGTGATGGCCAAGAGCACACAGGCATTTTCCAGAAGTACAGATGTTTTCGACACGACCATGGGATGGCGGTTCATCAATGAGAAGCTGTCGAAACGATATCATCCTTATTCAATGGGTGACACTGCAGAGAACGTTGCTGAGCGATATAACATCTCACGTGAACAGCAGGACGAATTTGCGTTTAACTCTCAGCAGAAATATTTTGACGCAGAGAAGGCAGGGAGATTCAATGACGAAAGAATTGCCGTCCATGTGGGAAAGGCTGTTGTTGAGAGGGATGAACATCCAAGAGAAACGTCTATGGCCAGGCTTGCAGCGCTGTCTCCCGCGTTCAAGAAAGACGGCACTGTCACTGCAGGAAACTCTTCAGGCATCAACGATGGCGCTGCTTCTTCAATAATCGTTGATGAGAAAGTGATATCCTCTTCGGGCGTAACACCATTAGCACGTATTGTTTCTATGGGTGTGGCAGGAGTTGATCCTTCAGAGATGGGTATTGGTCCGGTACCAGCAACCCAAAAGGCGCTCAGTCGTGCGGGCCTTCGTCTTTCTGACATCGGACTCATCGAACTTAACGAGGCGTTCGCCTCGCAAAGTCTGGCGTGTATAAATCTACTTGGTGCCGACCCGGAGATTATCAATGTGAACGGTGGGGCTATTGCCCTGGGTCATCCATTGGGATGCAGCGGAGTGCGTATAAGCGCTACGTTGTTACATGAAATGAAACGCAGGGGAGTGCGTTACGGTCTCGCCACCATGTGTGTCGGCGTTGGCCAGGGAGTGGCAGTGATTTACGAAAATGTTTCAGCCTAGCCCATGCGTTATTTCTTTGAGATCAGCTACAACGGTGCGAACTATAATGGATGGCAATCGCAGAACAATGCGAGAGGTGTGCAATCAGTGGTAGAAGAATGTCTTTCAAGACTCCTTCGGAAAGAGACCCCCATTACCGGCAGCGGACGTACGGATAGTGGTGTTCATTGTGAGCAACAGTTCTTTCACTCAGACCTTGAGGACCAACCGGATCATCTCCTTCACAAGCTTAACTCGATTCTGCCACCGGATATTGCTATCCATTCTATTGTTCCTGTAAGGAGTGACGCTCACGCCCGTTACGATGCCATTGAGCGTGCCTATCAGTACAGGATCACGCTCGTAAGAGATGTATTTGCCCAGGGACTGGCGTGGCATTTCTTCAAACCGCTGGATGTGCCAACCATGAATGAGGCTGCCGCGTTATTAGTCGGGAAGCACGACTTTACAAGCTTCAGCAAGGTAAATACTGACGTAAAGAACTTTATTTGCGACATTCATGAGGCAAGGTGGGAACCTGACGGGGTACGTCTTCAGTTTAATATCTCGGCGAACCGCTTCCTTCGCGGAATGGTTCGAGCGATCGTAGGATCGCTGATAGACGTCGGCCTCAAAAGAACGACGACTGATGATTTTATTAATATTATCAGGAGTCGCGATCGCCGCGTAGCAGGACAGAACGTGCCGCCACATGGTTTATATCTGACGCGCGTGAAGTATCCTGAGAGAATATTTGAACTAGATTCATAAAAAACGTTTAGTGGAGAAAGAAAAAGTTAGCAGCGGAAACATAATCGACTGGTCTGTCTTACGGCGTTTGATGCGGTTTGTTTCTCCTTACAAGGGGCGATTCATCTTCGTGGTATTTCTGACGTTTCTTCTTGGGGCGCTGGCTCCCACCCGTCCTATTCTTATTCAGTACACGCTCGATAATCACGTGACATTCGGTAACTACCAGGGGATGGTGGTCATCATGGTCTGGTTGCTGGTGCTGCTTATCGTCCAATCTATCGCCCAATATATTCACACTTATCTTTCGGGCTGGCTGGGGCAGCAGATCATCCGGGATATGAGGAGCAATCTGTATCAGCATATTGTGAAGCTGCGTCTGAAGTTCTTCGACAAGACACCAATTGGAAGACTGGTCACCCGCACGATATCAGATGTAGAAACGTTGTCGGATGTTTTCAGTGAAGGTCTTGCTGCTATGGTTGGCGATCTCCTGCAAATTGTATTTATCCTCGCGTTCATGTTTTACCAGGACTGGCGGCTTGCACTGTTGAGCTTATCGACGATTCCACTGCTTCTCATTTCAACTTACATCTTCAAGGAGAAAATCAAGGTAGCATTCAATGATGTAAGAAATGCTGTTTCGAATCTGAATACGTTCGTTCAGGAACACCTTACAGGGATGAACATTGTGCAGATCTTTGCCAGTGAGAAGACGGAGTTCTCAAAGTTTAAGGCAATCAACGAGGACCACAAGCAGTCGAATCTGCGTTCTGTTCTTTACTATTCGATATACTTTCCTGTTTCTGAGATTATCGCTGCGGCAGGCATAGGTTTGCTGGTTTGGTATGGAGCCAAAGGCATTATCAATTTTGAGACTACCGGGATTACCATTGGTAAACTGATTGCTTTCATCATGTACATCCAGATGTTCTTCCGGCCGATCCGTATGATTGCGGATCGTTATAACACGCTGCAGATGGGGATTGTAAGCTCTTCGAGAATTCTCAATTTGCTGGACAACAATGAGCACGTGCAGAACAACGGGACGTTGAAGCCTGAGATCAAAGGAGCGGTTGCTTTCGAGAATGTTTGGTTTGCCTATAATGAAGGTCAGCCTGTTATCAGGGGATTAAATCTTTCTATTCGTCCGGGCGAGACTGTTGCGCTGGTGGGTGCGACAGGAGCGGGAAAGTCGTCGGTCATTAATCTTCTTAACAGGTTCTACGAGATCGATAAAGGTTCTATTCGTATTGATGGTATCGACATCAATGAGTTCGAGCTCGGTCATCTGCGCAGAAATATTGGCGTCGTGCTGCAGGACGTTTTCCTTTTCTCGAATACCATTCTCAACAACATTACTCTTGGAAATCCTGCGGTCACTGAACAGATGGTGTGGCATGCTGCAGAGCTTGTGGGTGCGCGAAAGTTCATTGAGCGTCTTCCCGGGAAGCTGTCATACAATGTGATGGAGCGGGGTTCTACGTTATCTGTCGGGCAGCGACAGCTTATATCGTTTATCCGGGCGATGGTTTATGATCCGCGTATTCTGGTATTGGATGAAGCGACGTCTTCGGTAGACAGCGAGACCGAGCAACTGATTCAGCAGGCTATTGGCAAGATGATGAACGGTCGAACATCTATTGTCATTGCGCACCGCTTATCTACGATTCAAAAGGCGGATAAGATCATTGTTTTAGACCACGGGGAGATCAAGGAGGCGGGAACACACGACGAACTCCTCCAGAAAGAGGGTTACTACCACCAGCTTCATAAAATGCAGTATAAAGAATTCGTATGACAGTTTTTGTCGATTAATTGCAAAAAGCAGACGGTCGCATCAGCGTAAAAGGGATTATATTTGATCCTTATGTTGTTGAAACGCGCCCTTATACTGTTGGTTCTCAGCCTTGTTGTGTGCACAGCGCATGCACAGCGCACAAAAGTAAATGGCAAGGGTAAGAGTGTCTATACTCAGAAGCGCTTTAACGTAAATGCCACACGTGTACGGGGTGAGAAGGCAAAGATTGTGTGCCCCATTTTCGTTAACAGCAAATATCCTTTTCACGGGTTCGGGTTTAAGCTTGGAGATCCTTTTGCACTGACTTATAAATTCTATGCGAACAAGAGGCTTGCTTTCGTCGCCGACGTTGGTAAGCCCGCGAGCAGTCTGTATAACAGGTACTATCGGGAGAAGTTTGATCAGTATATCGTTACGGATACTTTCTCTACTTCGGAAGCGCGTTTGATTCCTATCACGCACAAAGTAAAATCTGATATTGTTGTAGAGGGCAAGTTGCTTTATCACATCGACGTGTCGAAAATCTCCCAGGGTTTGCAGCTTTATGTCGGTGGTGGCTGGGAATGGAAAAGGACCAGTCTTCAATATGACTATACATATTCTACCGGCGACTTCAGGAATCTTGACGAGTTCGGCCGGTTTCACAGACAACGTGTAACGATGGGGCCGCAGCTGGTGATGGGTATAGAGTACGCCTACTTCCACATACCCATATCTGCATTCATGGAGCTGGAATATTTTTCAGATATCCAGGCCGACCCAGGCTATTCAAGACTGGAAGGTGGTGTCGGTCTCCGCTACATTTTTTAATTATCAGTTCCTGTGTCTCCTGCTTCTTCAGCTTCTTCTACCAGAATCTGTTTTTCATAAAGCTCTCTGTAAGCACCATCTCTTTCCAGCAATGAATCGTGCGTTCCTTCTTCGGCAATCTGCCCGTCGATGAGCACAATTATTTTGGACGCGAGCTTCGCTGATGAGACGCGGTGTGAAATGATCACCGTTGTGCGACCCTTCATCACACGTTTCATGCTGTTGAGAATGTTGTTTTCTGTCTTTGTGTCCACCGCCGAGAGTGCATCATCCAGCATCAGGATCTTCGGATCGCGGACGATTGCCCTCGCAATGGAGACACGTTGCTTTTGTCCTCCCGAAAGCGTGATACCCCTTTCACCTACACGTGTTGAGAATCCCTGCGGGAAGCCAATCACATTATCGTAAACATCTGCATCGCGGGCAGCCTGAAATATCTTTTCCTCTTCAGGTTTTTCGAGGCCAAATCCAATATTGTTAAGAATAGTATCGCTGAACAGGAAGACATCCTGAGGAACATAACCGACCTGGCGACGCAGAGAATGAAGGTTATATTCTTTAATTGGAACGTCATCAATGAGTATTTCTCCGGACTGAATATCATACAATCGGGAGATGAGGTTAGCGATGGTACTCTTTCCTGAACCGGTAGTACCAATAACCGCCAGCGACTCACCAGGGTGAATAACGAACGAAACATTCTTCAGCGCAGTGATTCCTGTATCAGGATAGGTAAAGGTTACATTGCGAAACTCGATCTTCCCATCGATGGTTTTCTCAGTATTTTTTGTAGACACCAGATCGGTGTGAGTGTTCAGAAATTCATTGATCCGTTTCTGTGATGCTTCGGCTCGCTGAACAAGACTTGTTGTCCATCCGAGAGAAGTCACGGGCCATGTGAGAATGTTGACATAGATGATGAACTCGGCTATGTTTCCGAAGGTCACTTCGCCTTTTATAGCCAGTGCGCTTCCGGCGTATGCTGTCAGGATTGTACTCAGACCGATGAGCCCCGTGATGAGCGGAAAGAACAACGCCTGAACTTTAGTGAGCTTTAGAGAATACTTCCGGTACGCGTCAACTTCTGTGTCGAACTTTGCCTGACTTTGTGATTCCTGGTTAAAACTTTTCAGCACACGGATCCCACTGAATGCTTCCTGCACAAACGTGGAGAGTTTTGATTGTTTCTCTTGTATTTGCTCCGACCGGCGTTCGATTTTGTTGTTGACAAAGAATATGCTGAGAGACAAAAGCGGCAGAGGGCTGAGCGCGTACCAGCTCAGTTCCGCGTTGATCCTGAACATCTCAGGGATCACCATCAGGAACAGGGTGACAAGTGTAATTCCATACATGATAGCGGGCCCCAGATACATGCGCACGCGACCGACATCTTCTGAGATTCTGTTCATGAGATCACCGGTGTTGTTCTTTCGATAAAAGCTTAGCGGAAGACTTTGATAGTGTTCGAAGATCTCATTCTTGAGGTCGAACTCAACGAGTCGCGACATCACGATGAGCGTCTGCCGGACAAAGTAGAGGAATACGCCCCGTAGAAACGCCATGAGAAGGATGAGCACGGCGTAGATCAGGATGCCGAAGGCGAAGACGTTGAAGAAGTTCTGCTGAAGATCAGTGGCTTCAAACGCATGGTATATACGCAGATTATTAACGACAAGGTCGAGCGCATGTCGGACCACCTGAGCCGGAATGATTTGAAAGACGTTGGAAATGATTACGAAAACAGTTCCGAGAACCAGATGCCATTTGTATTTCAGCAGGTATTTATTCAGGTACTTAAGTTCTTTCATGGGCTAATATTTTGCCTGCCGTGGATATAACGAAATATCCTTTTTTAATTAATGCAAACGTTTGAATGGGTGTAAATTTGCAATAGTTCGTCCGGGATCCGAGTTGATCCACGGGACTAAAACTACAAATCAAACGTAAAATGTTCATCTATGAAGATTAAAGAACTGGAAAAAGTAAAGGGATCCGGAATTTTTGGAACACTTCAGCAGCTCGGGCATGAGCAGGTGGTCTTTTGCAACGACACTGCTACCGGACTGAAGGCCATCATCGCGATACATAATACGGTGCTGGGTCCTGCACTGGGGGGAACGAGAATGTGGAACTATGCGAGTGAGGAGGAAGCGCTTCAAGATGTCCTCCGGCTTTCGAGAGGTATGACTTACAAGGCGGCGATTACGGGTTTGAATCTTGGTGGAGGAAAGGCTGTCATCATTGGTGATGCGCGGACACAGAAGACTGAAGCGTTCCTTCGCCGGTTCGGAAAGTTTGTAAACAGTCTCAATGGAAAATATCTCACCGCTGAGGACGTGAACATGAAGACTGCCGACATGGAGTATATCCACATGGAGACGAAGTTTGTGACAGGCCTTCCGGAATCGATGGGTGGCGGCGGTGACCCTTCTCCTGTAACGGCGTATGGAGTTTACCTTGGAATGAAAGCTGCGGCGAAGAAAGCTTTTGGGTCAGATAGTCTTGAGGGCAAGAAGATAGCAGTGCAGGGTGTCGGCCAGGTAGGAATGCACCTCGTGGAACATCTTGTTAAGGAAAACGCTTCTGTAGTGATCACGGATCTCAATGATGAGAAAGTGAAGGCGCTTACTCAAAGGTTGAAAGTTCGCGGAGTTTCTCAGGAGGAGATCTATGATGAAGACATGGACATCTTTGCTCCTTGTGCGCTGGGCGCTACGATCAATGATGACAGTATTCGACGACTGAAGTGTGCGGTCATTGCCGGGGCGGCGAACAATCAGTTGAAGGATGAAGTGAAGCACGGCTATATGCTGGTGGATAAGGGTGTGGTATATGCACCTGACTTCCTGATCAACGCCGGCGGACTGATCAACGTCTATAATGAGCTGGATGGGAAGTACAACAGAAAGCGTGTGTTCGAGCAGGCGGATAAGATCTATGACACATGTTCACGGATCCTGGCATATGCTGACCAGGAAAAGATCTCTTCGCAGGAAGCTGCTATGAAGCTGGCCGAAGAGCGGATTGCTCAGATTGGTCATATCCGGATGAGCCGCTGATAGATCGAATCCAAACGTTGGCGTAGCTACGACAGTGGCCTTACGATAGTTAGTGATGAGCCATCGGTCGCTGGGCACCAACTATATTTTAATCTAAAACATTGAACATCCCGTTGGCGATAGTGACGGGATGTTCTATTTTTGTGCCGTTCAGTAAATACGTTCTTTATCATGCTTAACAGAAGGAGCCTTCGAATTAAAGTAATGCAGAGCCTTTTCGCCCTGCAGCAGTGCAAGGATGCGAACTACCTTTTGTGTCTGGACAAGATCAATGAATCATTCGCCCCTGACCTCAACTCAATGGAGGTTCAGGATAAAGCGCTTCTTAATTCGCAGAAAAAAACAGCAACGAAGGTTTTTGAAAAATCTTTTACCCAGGGAGAAAGTAGTGTCGACCACGAAGATTTGAAGGTAAAGAAGGTTGTCAATGAATGCTTTGCTTTCTACAATACGCAGGCGAAGAAAGACACATCATTTTTTCTTAAGAATCTCATCAGCGAGGTAGAGCGCATCTTTGATAATTATATCGCTGTGCTGACCCTTCCTTCTGCTTTTGCGGAGATTGCTGCCGCTGACAAGAAAGTAAGCCACAAGAATTTTGTAAGCAACGCCTGGATCACAGAGCTGGGCCGTAACGATGAGCTTAAGAAAAATGCTCTAAAACTTGGTAAGCATTGGAACGACAAGCAGGATAAGATTAAGGGGTGGTT
>JAEYXN010000168.1 GCA_023431285.1 Bacteroidota bacterium | reverse complement strand
CTCCACAGATCACCCCCGGATTCACCACACGAAAAAGGATCTTTGGTGAAGAACAGGATTCGAATAAAAAGCTGAATCCCCTTGATGTCTACATCGGCGTTGACTGTTCTGGTTCAATGCGAAATCCGATGCAGAATTTTTCCTGGCCCGTACTCGCTGCAACCATCATCGGAATGTCCGCGCTTCGTGCCGGGGCCAAAGTGATGGGATGTCTGTCGGGCGAACCTGGAAGTTTCATGGAAACGGAAGGTTATGTTACCCGTGAAAAAGACCTGCTGACGGTGCTCACCTCTTACCTCGGAACAGGATATGCATACGGTATCGCGCGCTTGAAAAAACCATTTGGTGAACCGTTGAAGAAAAAGTCGCATCTCATTATCGTGACAGATGATGATATTTTTCATATGCTGGGATCACAAAGCGAAGACGATACCTGGGGGATCATTGAATACGCGCTAAAGAATGCGGGTGGAACCGGGACTATCGTCCTTCATTCTCAACCTGCATGGCATCGCGAAGAGGTGAAGAGGCTGCAGGCAATGGGCTGGCATATTCATTATGTTACGGATGAATCGACGTTGCTAGATTTTGCGGCTGAGTTCTCCCGAAAGAATTATCACAAACCCACGAAACGATGAGCGAGGAGAGAGACCTGTACACGCTGATCCATCATTTCAGAAATTACCCTTCAGAATTTGAGGCCTTGAAATTCAAAGGCTGGGATGCGAAAATTATTCCACCACTGATTTTCGATATGATGCGTAAGGTCCATGGAGACATGGACGTAACGATGGACAAATTACCTTCTCTTGAGGAATTATCACCGGACTTTCCGGATGAAAATGGATTTCGAACTATTTGTCTTGGCGCCTGGCTTTTTCATCACCCCGTCTTTTCTGCGAAGCCCGAAATTTTACCTCACGTCTCCGATTTTATTTTGCATCGTCTGAGACTACTGAGTTCGCATGTAAAACATGATCAGTGGTTACAAGACGAGGATCGAAGTGAGGAGTTTGTTCGTGAGGCATTAAGTGCATGCGATATCCTTGTGGATGGAGAAACGCCCGAGGAAGCAACGGATCGGCTGGATGCACTGAGTACACTGAAAAGACTAAAGGTGCTTCAGCAGACAAATGCGTCAATGGAGCGTATGAAAGCGATACGCAAAAAGATCGCTGAAGATAAAGCACGCGAAGCCGCTAACGTGTATGGAAGAGATTAGAAAGCCCGTTGCAGCCCTCACAGACAAAGAGCGTTTCCCGCTATTGCGAGACCTCACATTCCTGAACCAACTTAAACAGGATCTCTGTGCACCGAAATACAACTTTCAGAGTGGCGACAGACTACAGCACCACCATCTGAAGAAAGTACATGAATACGCGGCAAGCTTAAAGACCGCCACGTTTCAGCAGAGCAACAAGATTCCTGCGTGGATGAATGACTATTTGAAATGGTGTGTTGATACTGTTCCATTCTACAAAGGATCCTCGAATAGTTTCGAGGAACTGCCAACGATGAGGAGGGCTGACATACATGCGGCTCCCTGGAGTTTTGTTTCTGGAGAATGTAATCTTAATGACCTGCTGGTCTACCAGACCTCTGGTACTACAGGTCCCGCCATGAACGTATTGTTTGATCCGATCTCACAGGCAAGTTGGATCTCGCAGCTTGAATCCGTGCTTGCAAGATTTGACATCAGTCTCACTCGCGGCTCCGGCTCCACAGCGATAGCATTGATCTGTGACCAGGAGCAGACGTTGACTTATGCATCATTGAGTACTTATCTCGAAGGCGCCGGCGTCTTAAAAATCAATCTCAACAAAAATGAATGGAAGCGGGAGCAGGACCGCATTGAATATCTCGAGCGATACAATCCGGAGATCCTTACAGGAGATCCGTTTGCTTTCCTTTCGTTGCTGTCTCTGAAACCGAAGATCACACCGAAAGCGCTGGTCTCCTCGGCAATGAAGCTTACTTCCGGCATCAGGCAGTTGTTGGAAGATTATTTTAGATGCCCTGTCTTAGACATTTACTCTCTGACCGAATGCAGGATGATCGCTGTTGCCGAAACCCCGGACCGTCACCGTGCTATCCGTCCGGAACTGTTCCTCGAAATATTTCATCCCGAAAAAGATATCCCTCTGCAGGAAGGGGAGCGAGGTGAACTTGTTGTCACCGGTGGAATCAATCCGTTTCTACCAATGATCAGATATCGCACCGGAGATTTTTGTTCGCTCAAAATTGAAGACGGCACTCCCTACCTGATCAACCTCGAAGCGCGCACACCTGTATTCTTCTACCGCCACGACAACACCTTCGTAAACAACGTCGACATTTCCCGCGCCTTGATGGACCTCCCTCTCGCAGGCTTCAACCTCCACCAGCACACCGACAAGCGCATGGTATTCAAAGGCTGGAGCGACGTTCCAAACCTTGAGGCTGTGATTGCGGAAAAATTGAAGTCGGTGATTGGCAAGGGTATTTTGATTGAGGTGATGGTTGAAGAGGTTGGTAGGGGAGGAGAGAAGGGGGTGGTGTATAGTAGTGATTTGGAGTATGGAATCGGGGCGTGAGTTATAAAAAATAGAAAGTGGCTCAGTGGCAACCGAATTGATCTTCGCTGGAAGTATAAGAAGATAGTAAAGGTCAAATTCATTGGTATGTGATCCCGCTGGGATTTTTTTATGGGTTGATAAACCGTTAATGCTTAATTATTTCGCAGTTTTGAGTTACTGCCGCTCCCGAATTGCTCACCGATCGGAGGAGTACAAAGAACATCAAAGTGATATAAAGGTAAGGACTATTAAATGATCAAACCAAAAGTATTTTTACTTGGATGGCTTCGGTTCTTTTTTACTTTGGTTTCTTCGCTATCCGTTTGTTGGTTTTCTTCAAGGATCTGGCGCCCTTTCCTATCACAACGATGGGTTTCCAATTATGAGGTACCCCCGAC
>JAEYXN010000145.1 GCA_023431285.1 Bacteroidota bacterium | reverse complement strand
TCCCAGAACGACGATGGTGTCGGCAGTGAGGACAACCTCATCTTTGATTTCCGGACGAAAAAACTCTGCCTTCTTTTTTGCCAGGAATGCGGCAATAGTCCTGACAGGCATATCTTCAGGAAAATCTTCCTCAACGTCTGGTTTCCTTATGGAGAAATCAAACCCCGCCTCTTTCAAAAGATGCTGACGACGTGGCGAACTTGATGCAAGGATGAGAGGTCGGTTAAATGTCATTAGAAAGGAGAGTAGGGAAGGGTTTTGAATTCACTTTCTCGAATGGATGAAAATACGAAACCGGTCACGATCTTAGGATAAAAGTAAGTTGATTTCTGAGGCATTGTATATCCGCTTTCACACACGCGCTTGACATCGTCAATAGAAATCTCATTTGTGATGATAGCGAGATCGGCTTGTCCCCTGTGAACCTGCTCAAGGCACTCGGAAAAGTTTCGTTCAAAGCTTATCTGCTCGGATTTCCGCTGATCACGTCCGGGAATTCCAAGGCCTTTTTCAATGATGAAATAATGCATTACCGTAAGGTCCAGATCTTTCACAACATCGGGAAAAGGCCATCGCAGCTCTTTCTGCATCCCTTCCCTCAGACGGATCTTGTATGCATTGTTCCCAAAGATCAATCCGAAGGCCCACTTCTTTCCGCTGATGATTTCATTGATGCTTTGCGCATCTTCAACTTTTCTGATATCAAAATACTGCGATAACTTTTCGATTAGCCTGGGTTCATCGGTGTTACCCATACTGTGAATGATTCTGTGCGTGGGTAAGATCTTTAAGTCGTCGTTCTCAGTGTTGGTGAGATACATCAAATGAAAATTGTACCCTTCATTTCCGGTGTGATGAGGATTCGCTCTCTTCTGATGATGCAGGTGCGCGAGTGCCCCTTCGTACCGATGATGTCCGTCGGCGAGAATGATCTTTTTCGGTTTGATGAGTTCCATGAATTCACCAATCACCTTTGCGTCGTGAATAACCGCGAGCACATCACGGACGCCCTGATAGTCTTCGGTTTCTAATACAGGATTCAGCATAGCTTCATCCATGTATCGTTCCAGGTGAAATGTTGTGTCGGTGTATAGCCCGTGCGTTGGACTAACCTGAAGCTCTGTTTTTTCGAGGAGTTCTATTCGGTCATTGACGGCCTTGGGAATTGTATTCTCATGCCGCTGAATGATCTTCTCGTCCCAGGAGTGAAGCTTCACATTGCAGATAAACCCTTTCCGGCATAGTTCTCTCGGCGTTCCGGGAATGCGAAAGTATTGGTAGTACACATATATGGCGGAATAACGATCCTGTCTGATCACGCCCGACGCTTTCCAGTTCTGCAGCAGTAGGGCTGCGCGTTCGGCAGGGAAGGGTGGGTGAGGGACCGAAAGGTGGATGCTGTTCAATGGGTTTTCATACAGCTTCTCGCGTTGTCTTTCCGAAACCACATCAAACAGCGGAGACGTCAGACTATCGATTTCACCAGCCAGGGTCTTGTTGTAGCGCCATGCCCTGAAGGGAAGAATTTCGGCCATGCAAAAGATGTATTTTAATAAAATTAAAAAAGCCAGGAGGACCTGGCTTTGACTTAAAATCTGAATACTGTTTATTCTACGCTGTCCGCAGGATCGGCTGGCTGGCCGAACGGATTGAGTGGCTGCTCTGAAGCCGGTACTTGCTTGGCCGCATCGTCAAGGATCGTGTTGCTTGCCCCCCTGGTGTTGTCCATCAGGTTTGTCGACAAAGTCAGAACCATAATTGCCACTATGAATCCCCAGGTTAATTTCTCCAGCAAATCTCCAGTCTTCTTGACACCAATGATGTTGCTCGCAGATGAACCACCAAACTGGCTGGATAATCCACCTCCTTTTGCGTTCTGTGCCAAAATAACAAGCACCAAAAGGATGCAGAAAAGTATGATCAATCCAATTACTAACCCGTACATAACTTTATTTCTTCAGTTCCTCAATTTGAGCCGCAAAGTAAGCCTTTTTTTGGGGAAACTTCCAAATGAGTTTCTTCAATACTTCTACGGCCTTGTCCTTTTTACCTTGTTTCAAAAGAATCTCGACCAGTGTTTCGGAGATGATGTGATCGCCGAATTCGCCCGTTCTGATGGTAGAAAGGTCGTTGTGCTGCGCCTGCTTGTCTTTAGTACCGCTGATCGAAGGTGCGGTTTTTATGAATTGATCGATCATCTCGATCTGTTTCTTGTGCTTATCAGTTTCCGGCGTCAGCTCTTCCTTGCTTACCACGATCTCCTCGATAAAGCTTTCGATCGGATCTTTTTTCCTGCGTCTTGGACTTTTGATCCCGCTATTGGGCTCCAGAATTGTTTCGGCGACAGGCGAGGTGATTTCCTTGGCTAGTTGCACGATGCGTTCCTTTTTCGATTTATGGGTCACAGGTTGCTCGTCGACAGGAGTAGTTGTCACCGCAGTTTCAGCTTCACCTGCCTGGGTCGACACAGGGCCTTCGGCAAAGAGCATTTCGAACTTGTGCTTCGATTTATGAAGCTTCGCCAGATCTTCCAGGACATTGTTTGCCACATCGTTGCTTTCTCCCTCCGGATCGCTCTTGGCTTCCTCACCAATGAACACTTGAGTCGCCTCCATGATCTCCTTCAACACTCCGCGATCCGCTGAATAAACGGCAGCCATTTGAAGCGCCGACTTTGAATTACTCAAATCATGATCTTTACTTACACGCGCGGAAAGGGTATGAAGCACTTGACTGAAAGGATAATTCTCCTTCAGGCTTCGGACAGCCTCAGCCTCTTCAATCGTAGTGTCGGGGAAATGCTGTAAAACTCTTAAGAATTCGGGTGTTTCCACAAAGGTTAGCCTCCTAGTAAAAATAGTAAATTTTACCAATTGGCCACCGAGGCATTGAAGATGTCGTTGATGATGCGTTCGAAAATCTCACGCGTGTACTGTTCTTCTATCTCAGAAAAATTCGATTCATTGGGAAAATCCTTGTAAAAAGAGAAGGTCTTGTCTTTAAAGCTCATTTCCTCTTCAAGAGAGTTGGTGAAAGTGGCTTTTACAGTGACCGTTACGCGTGTTGATGACGCAGTCGTAAGCGCATTGGCATCACCTGAAGACACAGGCGCAACCGGTGTTAACCGCAGATCGGTGATCTCTCCCTCAAGCTGTAGCTGCCCCTCCGTGGTCACTACACGAATGCTTGAGTTCTGGATGAAGTAGTTCTTCAGCTGGTTCGTGAATGTCTGGCCCATGTTAGCAGGCCCCAGATCCGCATTGTTATAGAACTCTGTTATGGTGATGGATTCCGCTGCGGTAGTCGTTCCCTGAAAGGAATACTTTACGGATGTCCCACAGGAAGAGAGACCAAAAGCGAGAATAAGGATCAGAATTCCATATGACTTCTTCATCGGTTCGCTTTAGTCCTCCAGGTCGTATTGCTTAATTTTTCTATACAAGGTCCGCTCGGAAATCCCCAAATCGCGTGCCGCGTATTTGCGTCGGTTATTGTTCTTCCGCAACGCGCGGATGATCAATTCTTTTTCTTTTTTCTCAATGCTCAATGAATCCTCCTCGGTCTCGTGGGTAATATCATGGATCTCCTCAACCGGAGCAATATGCGCATTGGTCTCAGGAAGGTTTAAGACCATCGTGTCATGATCATCTTCAGTGACGGCAGGATGAATGCCTTCAAACAATCCAGGATTATCTTTCACTATCTGATGACCTTTTCCTATTCCGGTATAAGTCTCTAGAACAAGCTTCTTCAGATCGTTCATGTCCTTCTTCATGTCGAAGAGAACCTTGTAAAGTATGTCACGCTCTGATAAGCTATCCTTCGCGTGATCAACTCCTTTGTAAATCGCAGGCAGACTGTTCTCACGGGGAAGATAACGCTGCAGGGTTTCTCCGTCGATTTCTTTATTGTCTGTCGACAACACTGAGATCTGTTCCACAAGGTTTTTTAATTGACGAATATTCCCGGGGAAACGATACTTAAGCAGAATTTCTTTCGCATCATCAGTAAGGGATATAGGCTTTACCTTGTACTTCTCTGCAAAATCGGTAGCGAACTTTCTGAAAAGTAATTCAGGGTCTTTTCCACGTTCGCGCAACGGCGGCACATAAATGGGCACTGTGCTCAGACGATAATAAAGGTCTTCTCTGAATTTTCCGTTCTCCACGTTCTTCATCAGGTTCACATTCGTGGCAGCCACTACCCTCACATCCGTCTTCAGAACTTTGGAAGATCCTACCTTAATGAATTCACCATTCTCAAGAACACGAAGGAGTCGGGCCTGCGTTGCAAGAGGCATTTCACCGATCTCATCAAGGAATATTGTTCCTCCGTTCGTCACTTCGAAATATCCCTTCCTGGCTTCATGCGCGCCGGTGAATGAACCTTTTTCATGGCCGAATAACTCTGAATCTATCGTGCCTTCCGGGATTGAACCACAGTTGATTGCGATAAACTGTCCATGCTTGCGCGTACTGAGGTGGTGGATAATCTTTGAAAAAGATTCTTTCCCGCTTCCGCTCTCTCCGGTGATAAGTACGGACATATCTGTCGGCGCAACCTGTATCGCCACGCTAACGGCATTGTTTAACAATGGCGAATTGCCGATGATCCCAAACCGGAGTTTAACGCTTTGTATTTCAGATTCTGTAATTGCCATTGATCCTTCTTAAAATATCGATCAGACTACGCGACCAATCAGTGTTCCGCCTGTACATTCTTCCACGAATACATCAACATACTCGCCTTTCCTGTGGCCTCCCTTCGGAAATACCACCACTTTGTTCGCTGAATTTCTTCCCTGCAAAAACTCTTCCGAACGTTTGGAGAACCCTTCTACAAGTACTTTATGGACCTTATTCACGTCCATCTTGTTACGTAACAAAGAATGTTGTGTCTGCTTGTTAATGATGTCGTTCAGCCTGCGTTTTTTAGTCTCCAATGGAACGTCATCGGCAAACTTTTTCGCTGCTAGCGTGCCAGGTCGTTCCGAATAAAAGAACATGTAGGAGAAGTCGAACTGCACGGCATCCATCAGACTTAACGTGTCCTGATGTTCCTCCTCAGTCTCGGAGCAAAAACCAGTAATCATGTCTGAAGAAATGCCGCAGTCCTCTCCAAGGATATCTCTGATACGACGAATTTTGTCCAGGTACCATTCCCTTGAATAACCGCGATTCATCATCTCAAGGATCCGTGAGTTACCCGATTGAACCGGCAGGTGGATGTAGTTGCAGATATTCTCGTACTTCGCCATGGTATGCAGAACGTCATCCGTGATGTCTTTCGGATGCGACGTAGAGAAGCGAACCCTTAAGTCGGGACTCACTTCAGCCACCATTGCCAGCAACTTCGCAAATGTTATGATCTCGCCACTTGAATTTGGTGTCTTCTCAAGTCGCGCCTTGTTATTCTCTTCCGGACTCCACTTGTATGAATCGACATTCTGACCGAGCAGGGTAACTTCCCGAAAACCTCTCTGGAAAAGATCACGAGCCTCAGTAACTATTGAATGCGGATCACGGCTTCTTTCGCGGCCCCTGGTAAAAGGGACGACACAAAATGTACACATATTGTCGCACCCACGCATGATGGATACAAACGCAGTGATGCCATTGGTATTAAGTCTTACGGGGCTGATGTCGGCATAAGTCTCTTCCCGCGATAGAAAAGTATTTACGGCCTTGTCACCGTCGTCCACCCGGGAGATAAGTTGCGGCAAATCCCTGTATGCATCGGGACCTGCTACCAGGTCGACAATCTTTTCTTCTTCGAGAAGCCTGGATTTAAGGCGTTCTGCCATGCAGCCCAGCATACCCACGATCAACTCGGGTTTGTGTTTTTTAAGGCCGTTGATATGGGTTAGCCGGTTACGAACGGTTTGTTCAGCTTTCTCCCTTATCGAACAAGTATTCAGGAACACCACGTCCGCCAGGTGAATGTCTGAGGTCGTATCAAAGCCTTCTTTTTCAAGAATGGATGCAACTATCTCGCTGTCAGAGAAATTCATCTGACATCCATAACTTTCGATGTATAACTTCCTTTGCTTCCCTGTATTTTGCTCTTTTAGCACGGAAAACGTCTCACATGCGGTGGTTTCGGTCGTTACAAGGTCAATGTCACTGATCAGGTTCTCCATCATCTCTAATTGAACCACAAAAATACAAAGTTTAGTTTCTTTTTTATGACAGGTTGTCAGTTTTGAAAGATTTTTATCCGAATGGTTGAATGCCCGAGCGACCCCCATAAATTGCGGAAAATTCTGAATTATGGCACTTATCAGGAGCGTTCGGGGTCATCAGCCGAAGTTCGGGCAAAACTGCTTTCTGGCAGAAAATGCAACGGTCGTGGGCGAGGTGATTATGGGAGAGAATTGTACGGTTTGGTTTAATGCCGTAGTGAGAGGTGATGTTCATTCCATCACTATCGGGAACAATACCAATATTCAGGATGGCGCCGTCATCCATTGCACTTATCAAAAAGCGAAGACCGTCATCGGGAACAACGTTTCGATTGCTCACAACGCGATCGTACATGGTTGTACAGTGGAAGACAACGTCCTCATCGGCATGGGCGCTATTGTGATGGATGATGCAGTGATCGGATCAAATTCTGTCATCGCCGCCGGGGCCGTGGTCCTTTCGGGAACGGTGGTTGAGCCCGGGACGATCTGGGCAGGGATGCCGGCGAAAAAGGTCAAAGATATTTCAGAGGAGATGAAGGAAGTGATCCAAAGGACTGCGCGCAATTATCCAATGTATGCCGAATGGTTCCGGTAGATTTCTTTTGCTGGTTGTTTTTTATTACAGCAATAATTCGAAAATTAAATCGGTCGTGGAATAATGTTGTGATGCGGGCCTACGGTGCAATCAAATATTTTACTTAGCTATGCAAATGAATCAGAATAAAGGGTTCGAACCTGATACCATTAATGAATACAAGACTCGAATTGCCGAAAAGGGAAAGCGGTTCATCTTCGACGATGAGGATGAAAACTCCGACGAGTATGCGCACTTTTATTTCGTAGGAAAATTCGAAGGTAAGGACGTCATCTATGATGCTGTCATCTATACACTGCGTCTGCAACACGAGAGCGAGCTTTATGAGATTGCTGAGCATCGTGCAGCAAAGCACTTCCCTCAGTACAAGAAGATCAATTATGAGGAAGACGAAAACGGCAATCTGGAAACACTGGATCCGTTGGAGGAAGAGATCGGCCTCTACATGGCAGAAGTGATTATGGAGTTGGAGGAGGACGAGGCCGTAAAGGTGCAGGAACACGTTGATATTGACACTAACAGCGAATTCGGCATCAGCCTGGATGTTGGTTTGCACCGGGAAAAAATCACGGAAGAAGTGATTGAGAGATTTATTCGGGACTACAATGAGGACGCACTGAATCTCGATACCACGTTCTATTCCTTCCAAACCCAGGACGAAGAAATTTAAGCGGGCTTCCCGCCATTTTACAACGCAAATTCGATAGCTGCTTAATGGTATTACGGGCCGGCCTGTTATATTTGCCGACTAATCTAACTTTAGGATGAAGAATATCTCTCTTATTTTGAACATTGTACTGCTGGTGGCAGTGGCTGTTTTGTATTATTTACACTTTTCGGGGAGCAAGCCCGCGTCTGTTTCGTCTGAGAGCGGTATCCCTTCCGACATCAGGATTGCCTATGTGAATTCTGATTCGCTTGCAATCCATTATGACTATTTGAAAGAAACCCGCAATGTGATGGAGGCAAAGACCAAGCGTATGGATCAGGATTTTCAGAAGCGTGCGCAAGGTTTGCAAAACGAATTTGCAGCCTACCAGCGCAACGTCAACAACATGACTCTTGGCCAGGTGAAGGCTACCGAGGAAGATCTGGCGAAAAAGCAGCAAAATCTTCAGCTCTATCAGCAGAGACTGAATCAGGAAGTTCTCCAGGATGAAGCCCGCATCAACAAGGAACTTTACGACAAAGTGACTGGCTACCTTCGCAAGTTTGGTGAGGAAAAAGGCATCCAGTACATTCTCAAGTTTGATAATTCCAGCGACGTACTGCACGCATCAAATGCCCTCGACATCACGGCTGATGTGATCAAAGGTCTTAACGAGGAATATAAAAAGTCGAAGCCTGGCGCGCCTACAACAGATAGCACTTCCGTTAAAAAGTAAAAAACCTTACCTGATTACGGTAAACCACTAAACCGGCCTGCAAATGCCGGTTTTTTGTTTTTATATTTGGTTCAATGGTTAGTCGTCTCAGTGCGTTATCTTTCATGAAGAGCCAGGAGCAGAAGCAAATCGTGCTCATGCTCTGTACAGGATTCTTCATGGGGGTATTCATCGCGACCTACCAGGTTACAGCCGATGCGATGTTTCTCACCCGCATGGGCGATTATCTCGACAAGGCCTTCCTCGTCGCCGGCGCGTTGGGAATGATCGCAACGGCAGTGTTCTCGTTCTTCCAGGCTCGCGTCAGGTTCACCAGTATAGCCCTGGCCAGCATTGTTTTCATTCTCCTCTTTACCCTTTCGGCCTTCTGGCTTCTTCGTTATGGTAGCCAGAAATATCACGATCACTTCGTCTTCGCTCTTTATACCATGTCGGGGCCGATTACGGCTATCCTGCTGTTGAGCTTCTGGGGGATCTTCGGACGTTTATTCAACTTTCGTCAGTCAAAAAGAATTATTGGGTGGATCGATACAGGGCAGCTCATTGCCGTAATTCTCGCGACCATCATAGCCATTCCGTTAACAACGGACATCATAGGCGACACATCAAACTATCTCATCGTCTGTGCCGCGAGTATCACCATTGTGTCGATCCTGCTCTTCTCCATTGCATCGTCATTCACTCTTTCAAAGAATGATCCCCGCGAACTTGGGAACCGGATCCGAAAGGAAGCCAGCTGGCCCAGCTTGTTCAAAGACAAGTACATCATGCTTATGTCAGCATTCCTGCTGGTGTCTATGGTGATGTTCGTGCTGACGCAATTTTCGTTTCAGCAACTCGTCAAGGAGCAATATCCTGATGAAAGAGACCTTACTAATTTCACGTCCTTCTTCACAGGGGCTGTCTATGGGATAAGTCTTATCCTCCAGACATTTGTCAATCAAAGGGTCATCAATAATTACGGTCTTCGGGTATCACTGTTCATCCTTCCCATGATTATGGCAATCTTCTCGATCGGGTCGATTGTAACCGGTGGAGTCTTTGGATTTGATAAAGGACTTGCCCCCACAGGGTTTATTTATTTCTTCCTTTTCATTTCAATAAGCCGTCTCTTCAACTGGACGCTGCGGGACTCGCTGGAGAACCCGGTGTTCAAGCTGTTCTTTATCCCGCTCGAAAACAGATTGCGTTTTAATATCCAATCCAAGATCGAGGGTGTCGTTAATGAGAGCTCCCGTTTCGTAGGAGGTCTGCTCATCTTCTCTTTGGCGTTTCTTCCTTCGTTCAACCTTATTTATGTTTCTGTTGTAATCCTTCTTCTTGCCGGAGCCTATTTCCTCGTGGTGACGCGGATGTACCATGGTTACAGGAATAAGATCAGGCTTAAGCTGGAGAGTTCGGATGTCCAGCAGGACAAACTGGAGAAGGGATTTGCACGAATCACAGGCAAGCTGGAAGAAAATCTGGTTGCACCAGACGCGACGCGGGCGGTATTTTCATTCAAGCTCCTCGAAAAGATTAACGCTGCACGCGCGCCATTCTGGCTGAACAATCTTATCAGAAATGAAGATGAAGCGACACGGCATTACGCCCAGGAGAAGGTGAACGAACTTAAAGGATTGTCGTTCTCTGATCGCTACGTAATACGATTGGATTCCAGTCGGGTGAATCCATCGGAAAAATATGTTTTGAGCCGCGCCGATGTACAGCAGATGCTTATCAGCGGCGGAGAAATTACAAAGAACAGGATCCGCTCTTTGGCGAGATCGCTAAACCCTGACGAAAGACATTACGCCGCGGAGCTCCTGCTTCATACGACGAAAGAGGAAAGCATGACTTTCCTGTTGGAGCTGCTCCACGATAACGAACCCCATATACGCAGTACGGCAATTATGACATCGATAAAACGCAATAGCCCGGAGGTTATTAATGCGGTTATCGAAAATCTGAGTAATCCTATCTTCAGTAATCAGGCAATGAATGCCCTCGTACTGATGGGACCAGACACACTTCCTAACCTGGACGCGGCATTTTATCGCAGTGGTCAGAGTACGCCTACCATGCTGAAGCTTGTGCAGGTTATTGGTAGAGTAGGGGGTCAACGGGCTCGGGAAATCCTTTGGAATAAAATGGATTATCCGAATAAGGTGATCGTTTCTCAGGTGCTCCTTTCCCTTGGAGAATGCGGATTTAAGGCTGGTGTCTCCCAGATCACAAGGATCAAGTATGCAATAGAATCCGACATCGCCGATATCAGCTGGAACCTGAGCGCGATACATGAGATTGGCGATGAAGGCTTCTCTGACTCCATCAAAGCTTCGCTTCGTTCTGAAATTCAGAATGACATTGAGCACATTTACATGCTCCTTACGATGCTTTACGATACCAGATCTATCCAGCTGGTGAAGGAAAATATTGACAGTGGCACTACGGAAGGAATCACTTATGCGATTGAGCTGTTGGATGTGTTCCTCTCGGAGCAACTCAAGCAACGGGTCATCCCGCTCCTCGACGATCTGAGTGATCATGAACGTATTTCCAGGCTCGAGTATTTTTATCCGCGGGTGAAACTAGATTCAAAGCTGGTGTTGAAGTTCCTGATCAACAGGGATTTTACCCAGTCGAATCGCTGGACAAAGGCGTGTGTTCTTTTTCAGATCGGCATTTTGCATATCGAAGATTTTAAGCTTGATCTGATTGCTCAAATCTTCAATCCCGATCCACTCGTACGCGAAGTGTCTGCCTGGGCGTTGTTTCAAATCAGTGAGGCAGAGTACAGGAACAATACAAAGCGCCTGGGTGAGGCCACGAAGCGTGACCTTGACCACCTGATCCTTCATTCAAAACGAATGATGCGCTTTGAAAAGGTTCTGTTCTTCCAACGGATAAGTATCTTTCAAAAAGTCCCGGGTGTTATTCTTGCAGCTCTCGCAGACATCAGCGAGGAGGTCCGGCTCAATGAAGGAGCTGTATTGACTCTGGATGAAAAAGGCAATGATAACTTTTATGTTCTCGTCAGTGGCGTTGTGGATTTTTACCACCGCGGTAAGGTCCATAAACAGTTTACGGAAGGACAGTTTATCGGAGAGATGCTTGGACTGCCAAACTTCGTCAATACAAATCTTCTCGTCGCCCAGGCCGATGTGATTATTATTAAGTTTCACAAAAATCAATTTTACGAATTGCTCTCCGACAATGTGAAACTTGCTGATCAGGTTCTGGAATTCATATAATTGTGTCATGACGAAGCAGAAGAAGATTTTCGCGGCACTTGCCGTCGTTTTTGCCATCCTTCTTTTCATAGCCAGCTGGGACATAAGCAGCCGGACTACCTTTCCTGGAAGTAAAGGCCAGCTTAAGAAGAGAATCAAAAAGTCAATGACTGATAGTGTGACGGTTGACAGCGTGCAACTTCAAAAACCCTAAAAAATCCAGATTTTTTCTGCAATCGGTTGTTTTGACAAAGATTTTTATTAGCTTTGAAACAGATTAAAGCCAACTATAGACATGATAAATCCCCCTTAGTCGAGAACTTCGGGGGATTTTCATTTATAGGCGACCGCCTCTCTTTCCATTTAACCCGGATTCGACCGCTTTGTCCCTAAACAGTGGTCATTAACCCCCGAAAACGTCATTTCAACCTGTATAATCATCATTGATCGACATTACCTTCCCCTGAACATTCGGGTTCGGTAAGTTTGGTCAAGATTAAAGCCAACTATAGACAGTGATTGTCCCCCGAGATCAAGGATTTCGGGGGATTTTCATTTATAGGCTCTGGTACATCTTATAGGCCCTGCTACATCCGTTGTATGATGCTTCCTCTTTGCTTACCTTTTAAGCATGAATCTCTCTTCGCTTTCATTGGTCGTTTTATGCGCGCTGTGCAGCGTTTTCACATCGTGTGCAGAACACAATATTCCAGTTGAGCATCAGTGTCTCAGCAATGAAACAATAAGCTTTTCCTCAGATGTCGAGGAAATCGTAATCAGCAACTGTGCAGTTTCCGGATGTCACGATGGAACTAACGGCGCTGAAAGAAACTGGTTGATCTTTTCAAATTTTCAGAGTCATGCATCGGAAGTACGGCATCGGATAACGCTTCCCATTGATCATCCGGAACATATGCCACGACTGGGTTCTCTCACCGCCGATGAAATTCAGACGATCATTTGCTGGGTTGATCAGGGAGCAAAGGAAGATTAATGACATCGGACAAAGAAGGCCTATGAAGGAAGCTTTGGTGGTACTTTTACTTTTGCCCATAGCCTCGTTTGGACAAAAGATATATGTCAAAGACAGCAACGTCACTTTCTTTTCCGATGCCCTGGTGGAGGATATCAGCGCGTCTACGACGAAATCCAGCGGTGTGATAGAATTATCCCGCGCTGAGTTTGCGTTCTCGGTTCCCATCAAAGAATTTCAGTTTGAAAAGTCCCTCATGAGAGAGCACTTTAACGAAAAGTATATGGAGACAGAGAAGTTTCCTGACGCTACTTTTACGGGGAAAATTATAAACTTTGATCCCGACGCTGAATCACAGTCGGTACACGCCGAGGGAAAACTGACGATTCATGGAGTGTCCCGGCAAGTTCAAATCCCCGCATCGCTGAACAAGGAGGAAAAAGGTTATAGAGTAAATGCGAAGTTCATGGTGAAGCTTGCCGATTATAAGATTAAAATTCCTCAGTTGTTATTCCAGAATATCGCTGAAGAAATAGAAGTAACCGTTGACTTTAATTTGACGCCTCGTTAAGATGAAACATTTCCTCCTCATTGTTTTGATTACCTGGACTGTCTCCGCCGCCATCGGACAAAACAGATATTACTCGGAGAAATCCACCGTAACATTTTTCTCGGATGGCGTCATTGAAGATATCAGAGCGACGAATAATACCGCTACCAGTATTCTGGATATTTCGAAAATGGACGTTGCGTTCCTGGTGAGGGTGAAAGATTTTCAGTTTGAGAAGAAGTTGATGCAGGTTCACTTCAATGAGAAATATATGGAAACGGAAAAGTTTCCCAAGTCAACATTCATTGGCTCCATCACCGGATTTGATCCTGCCAGGTCAGGTGAACAGCATGTAACAGCCACAGGAAAACTTTCCATTCATGGCGTTACGAAAGATGTCAAGATTCCAGGGACGATCGAAATGCAGGGATCCAATATCGTTCTACGATCAAAGTTTTCTATTAAGCTCGCTGACTATAATATTGTCGTCCCGCAGATCATCTGGAACAACGTCGCTGAAGACGTTGAAGTGGAGATGAATTTCACCTACAAAAGCACTAACACCTTATGAGACCAATTTTATTTCTGATCGCCATTTTTTCACCAATCATTCTTTCCGCCCAGGATGATCTCCTGAAAGAGCTTGACAAAGGCAAAAAGGGAACCGATGTCACTATGGCCACCTTCAAGGGTACAAGAATTGTCAATGGTCATTCCGTTGAAACGAAACCCGCCGGAACACTTGAGTTTATATTCTCTCATCGCTTTGGCCGTATTAACGAAGGATGGTTCCAGATGTACGGTCTCGACGACGCATGGGTAAGATTGGGGATTGACTACGGGATCACAGATAACTTATCTGTTAGTCTTGGCCGTAATTCCGAGAACAAGACGCTCGACGGGTATGCGAAATACAAAATCCTCAGTCAACAAAAAGGTAAACGTAATGTACCGGTGACGATCACGTTGCTTGAGGGTTTTGCCTTTAGCTTCCTGCCTGAAAAAAACAGTGATATCGAAGGAATGGATTTCAAGACCGTGGACCGGCTCGCGTATACGTCACAACTCCTCATTGCCCGTAAGTTTACAAGCAATTTGTCGTTGCAGTTAATGCCGACTTTTGTTCACAAGAATGCCGTAACACAAAGCACCCAGAAAAATCAACAGTTTGCCATTGGAGCGGGAGGGCGGTACAAGTTCACCAGGAGTGCAGCATTTACAGCGGAATATTATCATAACATGAGCCTCGTTGAAAATTCTCCGTTTCAGCATGTATTGGGCATCGGACTGGATATCGAAACAGGAGGCCACGTTTTTCAGATTGTCTTTAGTAACAGCGTAGGACTTACGGAACGTGCTTTCATCACCGAAACGACTGATAAATTTTTTGATGGGGACATTCACTTTGGATTTAATGTGACCCGGACTTTCCAATTTAAGAAAGACTAGACCTTCCCAGGCTTGCTGCTTATTTTCATCGTTGGATACCTCGTCCTTACTGTGCTCACCGGAGTATGGGCTTCACGTCGGGTAAAGTCCAGCGGCGACTTCATGCTCGCGGGACGGAGTCTTCCTATTATGCTTAGCTCCGCTGCACTGTTCGCGACGTGGTTTGGATCTGAAACTGTATTCGGCGCTTCGTCCGAATTTCTGGAGGGAGGATTAGCGGCAGTAGTTGAGGATCCTTTCGGCGCAGCGCTTTGTTTGTTGTTGTTCGGGCTTGTTTACGCGAAGCGGCTTTACAAGATGAACCTTCTCACGCTAGGAGATTTTTTCAGAGTGCGTTTTGGCCGGAAAACTGAATTGATTGCCAGTCTTTTTCTGGCATTGCCGTATTCCGGTTATATCGCCGCGCAACTTGTCGCCATGGGTATCATCCTGAATGTCGTCACAGGCATGGAGATATGGCATGGAGTCCTGATCAGTTCCGTGGTGGTGACAGCCTACACATTCGTAGGTGGTATGTGGGCAATATCTATTACCGACTTTGTGCAGAGTATTCTGATTATCATCGGGCTTCTTGTCATGTCAGTGATACTGTCAATCAAGGCAGGAGGAGTGGCAACGGTATTGAATGAAGCCCCGCCGGGTACATTTCATTTTTTACCTCCACCGGATATGAAATCCATTCTGGCATTCATCGCGGCGTGGTGCGTTCTCGGACTCGGTTCTATTCCTTCTCAGGATGTTTTTCAGCGGTCCATGTCTTCGAAGTCTGCTAAGGTTGCAGAGTATTCGTGCTACATCGGTGCATTCCTCTACCTGTTGTTCGCGATGTTACCGCTTTACATCAGTCTTTGCACGAAGCATTTATATCCGGATCAATACACCGCGGACACTCAGGTTGCCTTGCCGACAATGGTATTGCAGAACACGCATATCGTTGTGCAGGTGCTTTTCTTTGGGTCACTCTTGTCAGCCATTATGAGTACGACGAGTTCGTCAATGCTTGCACCTGCATCAATTTTTTCAGAGAACCTTATAAGACCATTGTTTGGACATAGAATCAGTGACAAAAGATTTCTTGGTATCACGAAAGCGTGTGTTCTTTTTTTTAGTGTCATTGCGTCTGTAATGGCTTGTATGAGATCTAACATTTATGAGTTGGTAGGCGAGTCGTCGATCCTGTCACTGGTCTCCCTTTTCATTCCACTAACGTTAGGTATGTTTTGGAGAAAGGCCAAAGCTGAAGGTGCTATCGCTTCCATGTTTGTCGGCATATTGGCGTGGCTTGTCTTTGAAAACGTTGATACCGGAATTCCCTCACTCATACCAGCAACCTTACTGAGCCTCTTTGCAATGGTTGCCGGAACCTACTTAGCGCCAAATAGAACAGCCGAAGCGCATTCTTAACGATACCTCCCCGCATAATTCATTGATTATCGGCTTCGCCGCATTATTTTTGCCGTCCTGGATGGATATGGCATTTTTCGAATGGGGAAAGTGTTATATCACGGAAAGAAACTACTATGATTAAAATAGAGATAGGTCGGGTGAACGATGCCTTCCACATGGAGGCTCGCAATGAGCAGGGCAATACTGTTGAGATGGATGCCTCTCCTGATGTGGGTGGAGGCAATAACGGAATGCGCCCGATGCAGTTGCTTCTTGCAGCGATGGGAGGATGCAGCACCATTGACATCATTAGCATTCTGAAGAAGCAACGGCAGGACCTCCGCGACATCAAGATCACTGTCACCGGCGAGCGTGAGAAGGATGCAGTGCCATCGTTGTTCACAGAAGTACACGCGCATTTTACTTTATATGGAGATCTTGATAAGGATAAAGTGGAGAAAGCAGTGTCGCTAAGCGTTGATAAATATTGTTCTGTCGCCAAGACGTTGGAGGCAAAAGCGAAAATCACTTACAGTTTTGAGATAATTAAGTAATGGAAGATCAACACAGAAGTTTTGAGACCGATGCAATTCGCGCACAACATGAGAGGTCATCATTTCGCGAACATTCGGTTCCGCTTTATCTGACTTCAAGCTTTGTCTTCGATGACGCGGAGCAGGCTCGTGCAATGTTTGCCGATGAAATTCCGGGTTGCATCTACAGTCGTTATTCAAATCCCAATACAGATGAGTTCGTAAAGAAGTTATGCCTGTTGGAAGGAACTGAAGACGGTATTGCAACATCTTCAGGAATGGCTGCGATGTATGCGAGCATGGCAGCGCTTCTTAAATCCGGCGACCACGTTCTGGCATGTCGTTCTGTGTTTGGATCAACCCATCAGATCCTTAACATCATCTTCCCGCGTTTTGGGATCAGCCATAGTTATGCTGACGTAAATGAACCGGGAACATGGGAGGCTAAGATTCAGCCTAATACACGGATGATCTTCGTGGAAACTCCTTCGAATCCGGCGCTTGACCTGCTGGATCTTGAATGGTTGGGTAAGCTTGCAAAAAAGCACAACCTGATTCTTAACGTCGACAACTGTTTTGCCACACCTTATCTGCAGACTCCAGCGAAGTTCGGAGCACATCTGGTGACGCATTCGGCGACGAAGTTCATGGACGGGCAGGGGAGAGTGATTGGCGGTGCGGTCCTCGGAACGAAAGAGCTTATTCGTGAAGTGCGTTTCTTCGCCCGGCATACAGGACCTTCAATGTCGCCATTCAACGCATGGGTGCTTTCGAAAAGTCTGGAGACACTGGCCGTAAGAATGGAAAAACACTGCGCTAATGCTTTTGCAATAGCACAGTACCTCGAATCAGAAGATCATGTTTCGATAGTGAAGTATCCTTTTCTGCCATCGCATCCTCAATATGATCTTGCGAAGAAACAGATGCGTCATGGCGGAGGATTGGTGACCTTTGAAGTTAAAGGAGGAGTAGAGCGAGGAAGACGTTTTCTGAATTCATTGAAAATGATTTCTCATACGCCTAACCTTGGGGATACACGCACGATCGCGATACATCCGGCATCGACTACACATTCTAAGCTGACAGATGAAGAACGCGCCGCGGTGGGAATCAAGCCTGGGCTGATAAGAATCGCAGCGGGCCTGGAGGACATCAACGATATTATCGCTGATATCCGTCAGGCTATTCACGTAAGTCAATAAATTCTAATAGGATGGCATTTCGGGATCGATCTCACGAGCCCACGCCAGGATGCCTCCTTTAAGGTTGTAAAGGTTCTCGAACTTGTGGTTTGCCTCAAGCCATTGAACCATATTTCCACTGCGGGCACCGCTGCGGCAATGGACGACTACCTTTTTGTCGCGCGAGATTTTCTCAACGTTTCGTGGTATCTCCGCCTGTGGGATCAGCTCACCTTCAAGGTTACAGATATCGTATTCGTGTGGCTCACGAACATCGATAAGTTGAAAATCAGCTCCGCTATCCATCATCTCCTTTAGCTCCTGGACAGTTATTTCCTTCATGGTATTTTGTTTATGGTCGGTTTTTGAATTTGAACAAAATGCTTCGTAGTCAATTAACGAAGTGATTTGCGCCCGTGAATTTAAACTCTTTATTGATACGATTGTCTGATCAAGGTAAAGGGCATCGAAGATCAATAGCTTGTCTGCCAGGGGTTCTCCGATCCCGGTGAGAACCTTAAGGACTTCATTTGCCTGTAGACATCCGATTATCCCAGGGAGGATACCGATGACTCCGGCCTGCTCACAATTCGGTACGGAAACCGGGTCCGGTGGCTCAGGAAAAATATCTCTGTAATTCGATGAATATCCCTCGGCGGTCGTGAGATTAAAAACAGCTACGTGCCCTTCGAACTTCAGGATGCTCCCATAAACCAGCGGAATACCAAGAAGCACGCATGCATCATTCAAGAGATAGCGAGTGGCAAAGTTATCAGTACAGTCGACCACGATGTTGTACCCTTTCATCAGTTCCAAAGCATTTTCCGACGTGATACGGAAAGGGTAGGAGCGATATGATGAAAGTGAGTTCTTTTTGTGCAGCGCCCACGTGCTGGCTTCAGCCTTATTTTTTCCAATGTCGGCCTCATCGAAGATCACTTGTCTCTGAAGATTGCTGTTATCAACGTTGTCGGAATCAACGATGCCAATCTTCCCTACACCTGCGGCGGCGAGATACAATAAAACGGGAGAACCGAGACCACCCGCGCCTACGACAAGAACGCTTGAATTCTTCAGGCGCTCTTGCTTTTCACTGCCGAATTCGTTTAAGATCAAATGCCGGTGAAAGCGGGCAACTTCTTTAGGAGTCAGACTCATTTTAACCAAAAATAATACGCAACTTTAAATCACATTACTTTACAAATGACAAAACGCAAAAATTACACAACAGGTGCCAAATGGGAGGACATTATTGGTTACTGCCGCGCTGTGCAGATTGGTAATCAACTCGAAATCTCCGGAACAGTGGCAGCAGATGAGAATGGTGTGGTTGCCAGGGGAGACGCCTATGGCCAGACCAAATTTGCCATCAGCAAGATTGAAAAAGTTTTGATAGAGGCCGGTTTCTCGTTGGAAGATGTGGTTAGAACCAGAATGTTCGTCACAGATATATCACGATGGGAAGAGTATGGTAGGGCTCATGGAGAGTTCTTCGTGAAGATCAAGCCTGTTACCACGATGGTGGAGGTGAGCAATCTCATCGACAAGGATTACCTTGTTGAAATCGAAATGACGGCGATCAAATCCTGATCGCCCCGAAGCTATTCAATACGACGAAGGACAAGATCGGCAACGGTCAGACCGATGGACAGCGATGAAGTCGCCGCAGGTGAAGGTGCATTGCATACATTAACCGCATGATCGTTCTCGATGATAAGAAAGTCATCGAGAAGGCCACCTGTCCTGTCACAAGCCTGAGCACGAACGCCTGCGCCCCCTGGAATGAGATCTTCCTCCTTAATCTCCGGAATCAGTTTCTGCAAAGCTTTTGTGAACGCGGCCTTCGAGAAAGAGCGATACATTTCGCCAAAACCGGTTTTCCAATATTTGCCAACGATCTTGTGAAAGCCCGGCCAGGCCAGTGTCTCTGCAAGCTCACGGAGGTTGATATCTGATTTGGTGTATCCTTCACGACTAAAGGCAAGCACGGCGTTAGGTCCGCACTCTACGCCACCACCGATCATGGTAGTGAAATGAACTCCGAGAAATGGAAAGTTGGGATCGGGTACCGGGTAGATCAACGTTTTCACCAGGTGTTCCTTTTCAGGCCTCAGCTTGAAGTATTCCCCTCTGAATGGTATGATGCGTACATCCACCGGTGATGTCAATGCTGCGACCTTATCGGAATAAAGTCCGGCGCAGTTCACAATGATGCGACTGGTAAATGTATTATTAACCGTCGCGACCGTCACGCCCGACGAATTGGTTTTTATATTCAGGACTTTTTCACCAAGACGGATCTCACCGCCTGCGGCCTGAACGACTTCCGCATATTTTTCGGCAACCTTCCGATAATCAACAATTCCTGTCTGGGGTACGTGAATGCCATCAATACCGTTGACATGGGGCTCGTATTCCCTGATTTCCGTGGCGCTGAGCCGACGAAGATTTGTAAGGCCATTCTCGAGTCCACGCTTGTAAATATTTTCAAGTAATGGGACTTCCGCAGTGTCTGTAGCCACGATGACCTTACCGCATAGGCTATACGTTATGCCGTGTTCATTGCAGAAGTCGAGGAGCATCTTATACCCCTGCATACAATTCCTCGCCTTCAGACTTCCGGGCTTGTAATAGATTCCGGAGTGGATAACATTACTGTTGTTGCCGGTCTGATGGCTTCCTACCGCATGTTCTTTTTCAAGGATTAGGACTTTGGTGGAAGGTTTCTTCTGAAGAATCTGGTAAGCCGTGGCGAGTCCCACTGCGCCGGCGCCCACTATGATAATGTCGTAATTCACCAGGGAATGTTTGCCGCGAAAGTACCTAATAAAATGATTATGGAGCAGTGATATCCCCAATTTTACAAGGGTACTCCCTTAATGGGACAGAGGTGGTTGACGGTCAGAAAATGGTAATTTCTGCTTTGGTTGGAGTGGTCTCTGCGGTTTTCGATTCATTCGATTGAAAAGACCTGAGCCGATAGGCATATTATGCGGTTGCGACCGGAATTCTCCGGATTGACTATGTCGTCAAAAATTGGCGAACTTCTTGCCAGACCAACCTAATGTGAGAAAACCACCCACTTTTAACCATTTTTCCTCATGAACCGGAATATTTTTGTATGCTTCCCGATGAAGCCCCTTAAAAACTGTTATATGAAAAGAACTCTTGTGTTGATTTTGTTCACTTTAACCTTCTTGACAAGTCAGGCACAGAATTACAAGCTTCATTCCCTTTTCATCTTCAGTTTTACAAGGTACGTGCAATGGCCCGATAGCCATAGCCAGGGTGATTTTGAAATTATTGTTCTCGGCGATACTCCTTTGACAGAAGAACTCAAAACCATGGCGCAGGCCAAAAAAGTGGGAGACCGGTCGATTAAGGTAACGCGGATCAACAGCATCGGGGACATCAGGAAGTGTAATATTCTTTTCGTACCTTCTGGAAAATCGTCGCAGATTGCTGAGATACTGGATAAAGTGAACACGCAGCCGATCCTGGTGGTGACTGAAGATGCAGGGATGGGCGCGAAAGGGAGCAATATCAATTTTATCACAAGGGATGGCAAGCTTGCCTTCGAGCTTAACCAGACTTCGGTGACGAAACAGAATCTTAAAGTAAGCAACGAGTTGAGCCGGTTGGCTATTCTGATTTAAATTATTATGGAACTAGTAAAAAAGAAATCGAGCATTCGTCTCACGATCGGAAACAAGATCCTTGCATCATTCCTGGTATTGATCATCTTGTTTGTCGTGAACGTATTCATCATCGTATCGAGAGGTAATGTCATCGACAACGCCGTCAATCGTTCAAGCGAGGTCGATCGTCCTTCGAAGGATGCGATTAATAAATTCGAACTTCTTGTCAACCGTTCCAAAATGCTTGTAACGAACTGGGTTTATCTCCAGACGAACCAGGAAGACAAAAACGCCCTTAAGCAATTACAGGAAAATGATTACCCTGAGCTTTACGATGATATCAAGAAGCTGATGCCCATGTGGGAAAGCGATAGTCAGAGAAAATGGATGGACACAGTGTTCTTGAAGTTCGACACTCTTATCAGTGTTCAGCGGGAAACGATCATGGCGAACCTCCAGACTTTCGAAAACTATGAAGATCCACTCACCAAATTGCTTGCAGAGGACGCAGTGGAATCTCAGGTTATTCCCCGAACTACGGATCTTATCAAAAGACTTACACGAATCAGTGAAAAGCAGGAAGACGTAATACAGAAGTCTGACCAGCAGATCAAAAATTCGATTGCCACACAGCGAACGTATACTTTCATACTCGGAGCAATAATTACGGCAATAGCCTTGTTGAGCGCAATATTCCTGATGCGTACCATCACGCGACCTGTCAACTTCCTCAAGAAAATCATTTTGAAACTTGGACGAGGCGAGCTTGTCGAAGAAAAAGGAAGCAACTTCAGCAATGACGAGATCGGTGAAATGGCTGTCGCTACCGACAATCTGGTAAGTGGTCTGCGTGGAACGTCACACTTCGCTGAAAATATTGGTAATGGAAATTATAATACAGAGTTTAAGCCACTGAGTGAGCACGATGTACTTGGAAACGCGTTGATCAACATGCGGGACAACCTTGCCAAGGTCGCCGAAGATGATAAGAAGCGTAACTGGGCTACTGAAGGACAGGCGATGTTTGGAGAAATCCTTCGCACAAATAATAGCGACCTTGGGAAACTGGCTGATCAGATCGTCAGCAATCTTGTGAAGTATCTCAAAGCCAATCAGGGCGCTATCTATATTGCAGATGAGACCGAAGCTGATGAGGAGCCTACTATGTCTATGAAGGCGTGCTATGCCTGGGATAAGAAGAAGTTTCTCAATCAAAAAATATACAGAGGTGAAGGCCTTTCAGGGCAGGCCTGGCAGGAAGGAGATACTATCTATCTTACTGATGTCCCTCAGAATTATGTCCGGATCACTTCCGGTCTTGGAGACTCGAACCCTACCAGTGTTCTTATAGTTCCTTTGAAAGTAAATGATCAGATTTTTGGTGTGGTTGAGATCGCGTCATTCAACCTGTTCCAGGAATTTGAAATTGAATTCGTCCAGAAGATTGCCGAAAGTATAGCATCGACGATCTCAACAGTGAAGATCAACGCGCGTACACATAAGCTCCTTGAAGAATCGCAGGAGATGACAGAGCAAATGCGCGCTCAGGAAGAAGAGATGCGTCAAAACATGGAGGAACTGCAGGCGACGCAAGAAGAGATGCAACGCAGTCAGGCCGAGACGGAGAGCACATTGAATGCTATCCATTCTTCGCTGGCAGTCGCAGAATACAGCGCAGAGGGAACAATCACGAAAGTAAATAACAACTTCCTCGACATATTTGGCTATGCGCAGGATGAAGTCCTTGGTGAACATCACCGGATCCTGGTTAGCAAAGAGGAAAAAGGTAGCGAGGAATACCGCCAGTTCTGGAAGGAGATTTCAGCCGGAAACGCGGTTCGGGGGACATACCGACGAATCACGAGAAAAGGCGAGTCAATAATGCTCCGCTGCGCATTTTCACCTATCAAGAACCGCGCAGGAGAAGTGGTCAAGATCATGGAGATCGCATACCAGCTAAAGACCGAAGCAGTACTTAATTAACCTGTACATCCGGCAGGGATGATGTACCTGTTGGAATGCTATTTGCATCGCATAGCGAAACCACTAACGCTATGCGATGCTTTTTTTTTCTCCCTGTAGTTCTCCTTTCCTTTGCTTCTGTGGCACAGGAAACGAATGTGTTTGAGAAAGCAAACACATTCATTATTGAAACGCGCCTGAACCCGGATAGCATATTTATTGCCTGGGGTCGGCACCTCGCTCAAAGTGGTTACATCATCGATAAGAGCGACAAAGATTTTTTGTCCCTGACCACGGGTCCAAAAGACCTTGACCAGATTAATATTGACTATATAGTCGTATCGGCAGTGGATGCAAAAGGCAGGATAAAAATTACTATCAGGTGGCGGACCAAATCTTTTCCCATGACGCACACCCGGGCGACTGACTATGATCGGTGGTCCTATCGGAATAGCAAGCTCTCGTCTGCACCACAGATTCACAATGATTTCGTCAAAGTTGCAAAGCGTTTCGGAACGTTCGAAATTCTGTATTCAATCGAATAAGAATAAAACCGGAAAAATGAGGTCACCATATAGTTTTTGATAACAACTTCTTAAATGCAAAAAAGCCCAGCGTCCCTGGGCTTTTTTGTTACCTAAACCTAAACCTATGAGAAGAATTACTCTACTCTTGTGAATACTAACGAAGCACTGCGGCGTGGGTTTCAGGAGTTCGAAAAAAAATTCACCTCAGCCTTTCTGCGAATGCCTTCTTGAACTTCTCAAGCTTGGGCTTAATGACATAAGAGCAATATGGCGCACTGCCATTGAGGTTGTAATAATTCTGATGGTAATTTTCTGCTTTGTAAAATACTGAAGCAGGCGTGATCTCCGTTACAATAGGATCGTTGAATGCGCCGGATTCGTCCAGCCTTTTCTTGTATTCTTCGGCCAGTCGCTTTTGCTCATCATTATGATAAAATACCGCCGAGCGATACTGTGTTCCAACGTCTGCTCCCTGGCGGTTCAAGGTTGTCGGGTCGTGGGTCTGCCAGAAAATCTCTAACAGCTCGGCGAAAGAAATTTCTGCCGGATCAAATTGAAACTGGATTGCCTCCGCATGCCCGGTCAAACCGCTGCAAACTTCTTTGTAAGTGGGGTTCTTAACTTTTCCTCCGGTATATCCGGATTCCACCTGATATACACCTTTCAGATTTTGGAAGATGGCTTCTGTACACCAGAAGCAACCATTTCCGAAAGTCGCCGTTTGCAGGTTCGCTGAAGGAGAAGGGGTATCGTTCATTTTCTTGTCGTTGTTTTCAGATTGATTTTTTTGTGCGCACGACACTGGGATAAGTGCCGTCAGAAAAACAGCTGTAATAAATGCAATGGTCCTTGTCATGTACGCAATTTGGATAATTGACATTCCAATAACTATGGACAGGCAAAAATGGTTTTCTGACCGACGATCTTTGCTCGAACGCAGTCAAAAGCCAGCTGGAAGCCGGCTCCGAACTTCGACGAAATGGGTAAGGGAAACTTAGTAGTTCTGATAAAATGACTTCAGCGCCGGCACCAGGCGGTCATAAATGGGGCGAGTGAACTCCAGGAACATATCCTGCGCGATAGGAGGGTTGACCTCCTTCTGACGGCACAAAGCGAGATGAGCATCAGTCAGGGCTCTTTCATCTCCGTTGAACCGGCCCCATTTACTTACCCAAACATACTTGCCGTCAAATTTCTGATGGGTGAGCACACCCTTGGTCTTGGCGTCGACAATGACCATGCTCAACAACCCGCTTGAGCTTATTTCCTTGGTATAAGTCGTAAGCTTAGCTTTTACAGTATTGTAGACGGGAACAGTTTTTCCTTCCAGCTTTACTTCGCCAACCTTGACACTATCTCTGGAAACCTCTTCTTCTTTTTCACGCAGTACAGAGTTCCCAACTGAAAAATCATCGAATTGTATCCGCAGAATCTGGTCGGCGCGGGCAAGCCGGACTCGGTCCGCTTCCTCGGGAGTATAAAACTTTACAAAGCCCTGTTCAGGATAATTACGGTGAAGAAACTCTTCGACTTTATCCTGGAAAAAACCACCGCTAAGATTATAGCGTGTGGGAACTGGAATTTGTTCTACCACTACGTTAACGGTCGCTTCATCTTTCGCTTTGGTAATGTATTCCAATACGTCTTTGTAGCCGGGCGCGAAGTTTTGAACATCAACAAAATTATAGAAAGCAGTCTTTGCATCGTTGCGCGTTCCTTTCATTAACGACGCAATACCAGCATTGTAACTTTCTTCTGCGGCCTTCTCTTTCAACGGGCCGATCTCACTGTATCGGTTAACAGGATTATTGATCACTCTCAAACAACCAGGGCATTGTTTGATCGCGTCATGGAGCTGATTGATTGAATTGTAATGCGCGATCGCATTTTTGTATTTGTACGGCGAATTCGAGGCGATTTCGTTTTTCGCCTGCGTTTCAAAATGGTCTATCGCAAGTGGATAAGCGGCCTGGAGGGCCTCAGCGGATTTGGAATGATCGGGATTCTGGCGGAGGCGGCTTACAGCCTTCATCACCGCTTCATAATAATCCCCGCGTTCGTAAGCTTTCTTTCCCGAACTACAACCTAAAATGAAAATCAAAGATAGAACTGAAAGCAATTGTCCGACTCTCATAAGCAATTAGTTAGGCTGGGATTAATTTCAAATAATATGCCCAAAGTTAATCACTTGTCAGCATAAAAATAAATCAGGATGTCGTCGACGAGGTCTCTCCACTGGCCCCAGGAGTGTCCCTGGTTAACTTCAGAGAACTGAAAGGTACATGTGTTTTTCTCAAGGATAGATTTCATTTTTTCGACACCCTCGCGAGCGTCAAACAAGAGACCTGTCGTAAGGAAAACTTTCACCGCAGGAGCCGCCGCATTGTCACAGACAGTATAGATCTCCGGGCGAAACCAAAACGCCGGAGACTGTATGCCGGCAAGTCCGAATAAATCCGGTCTTGAGAATGCAAAGTACGCGGCGGTCAGCCCACCCATCGATGTGCCCAGAATCCCGCGCTGCGATGCGAGTGGACTCAGATGAAGGTCTCTTTCAATTTTAGGAATGAGTTCCTCTGTGAAGAACCGGAGATATTTTTCGTTCATGGCCAGCTCCTGCATTCGTCGATTATTCGATCTGTTCAGAGGATCCCGATGATCGACGAAAACTACGATAACAGGTTGAATCTTTCCTGAGCCGATCAGATTGTCGAGCACAGTTTTCATTGCGCCCATTTGTGGATGAAGATATTCGTATCCGTCCGTAACATAGAGCACTGGATAAGATTTCATATTATCATAATGCGGCGGAACGTACAGGCTATACGTTAATTGATATGCGAGGGTCTTGCTTGTGAAGAGGATGTCTTCAGTCAGCGATCCTTTCGGGAGGGAAGGATCAGGATTTCTGATCGGATCTGGTTTCCATCCGGGCATTCTCAGCTCGGAGTTTGGACTCCCACCGCCGACCCCGGATAATTGTTGATGAGGATTCTCGGGATCCAGTATCCAGTTGTTATCCACAATCAGTTTATAATCGATTCTCGCATCACGGGGAAAACGAGCCTTCAAAATCCAGATGTCAGAATTGGGGATTCTCTTTGCAGCGTTATTGATAGTTTTGTCATACTCCCACCCGTTAAAGTCTCCCGAAAACCTTACTGAACTGGCGTCACCGCGATAGAGGAACGCGACGGAGTCGTCCTTGACAAGGGGTATGCGCTTTCCCGCACTGAGTTGATCCCAAGTACTGTCACGAACAGAGGCTTTCCCGGATTGCAGATCGCGCAGAATTTCTGTAAAGCCCATGATGTTCTCCTGGCCCAGGGCAACTGCCGGGAGTATCAATAGGGCGATGATAACTCTGCGCAACATGGCTTACATAGAATGCTCGGGCTCTTCACGGTCCTTTACCTGAAGCGTCAGGATTCCTGCAAGGATCATCGCTGCACCTCCAATGATGAAAGCGTAGATGCTTTGTCCATCGAAGAATCTTGTTACGATGAATCCGAGAATACTTGCCGCAACGATCTGCGGGATCACAATGAAGAAATTAAAAATTCCCATGTAGTACCCCATCTTGTTCGCTGGCAATGATGAAGACAGGATCGCGTATGGCATCGACAGGATACTTGCCCATGAAATGCCGATGCCGATCATAGAAAGAATGAGCAACGTCGGATTCTGAACAAAATATATCGACATCAGTCCCGCGCCTCCCAGAACAAGTGCAATCAAATGGGTCACGCGTCGCCCTGTCTTTCTCGCTACAAGCGGTAACAGCCATGCGACGATGGCAGCTACTCCGTTGTAGATTGCGAAAAGAGTACCTACCCAATCTGCTCCTTCACCATATTCAGCGGATGTCGGATCAGTGGCGTGGTAAATATGTGAAGTGACTGCTGGTGTGGTGTATATCCACATTGAGAACAGGGCGAACCAGGTGAAGAACTGCACTACAGCAAGTTGACGCATTGTCACAGGCATATTCTGGAAGTCTTTCACCATATGCACGAAGCCGATGTCCGAATTTTTCCCTTGCATAAGATATGACGCGACCAGATAGGAGATGCCAAATAATGCAAAGACGCCGGCCACGATATAAAGTTCTTTTTGAAGTGCCGCGGAATAAAACCACACTGCTAACGCGACGGCCACAAGACAAAGAATGATACCACGTATGCGGTATTTGCCGGCGTCGCCTCCAAGGTTATCGGTCGTCACAATGGTGGCACGTACAGGGTCTTCCTTATGCAAAACATCCGGGGGATACTCCTTCGTCGAAAAAACGGTCCACATCACTGCGGCAAAGAATGCTATCGCACCAGTGTAATAGGAGGCAACAACGTTCGGTGCAATCTCACCCTCTGCAGCCTGATTGCTAAGATCAAAAACATTATTGAAGAACTGTGGGAGAAAAGATCCTATGACTGCACCTACGCCAATGAAGAAGCTCTGCATGGCGAAGCCCGCTGTTCTCTGTTCATTGGGCAGCATGTCTCCTACGAAGGCGCGGAACGGTTCCATACTTACGTTTATGGAGGCATCCATGATCCACAACATTCCGGCAGCTACCCAAAGGGTTGGGGAGTTCGGCATGATGAACAGGGCGAGAGATGCAAGGATAGCACCAATGGTAAAGTATGGTCGACGTCGACCGAATTTCGGGTGCCACGTTCTGTCACTGAAATATCCAATCACAGGTTGTACAAGCAAACCCGTCATCGGCGCGGCCAGCCAGAGCACCGGCAACTCACCTTCATCTGCCCCAAGGGACGTAAATATCCGGCTCGTGTTGGCATTCTGAATAGCAAACCCGAACTGGATCCCCAGAAAACCAAAACTCATATTCCAGATCTGCCAGAAGCCGAGGCGTGGCTTTGAAGTCGCCGCTGTTGTCATGTTCCCGTTATTTATGCCTTTGAAATCGATTGAAGATTCCTAAAGTCCACAAAAACATTCAGATTTTCAATTTCAGTGCAGGAAAGAAAAGATTTTGATTTATAAAGGAGATCACCATTCGATGGTAATCTCCTCAGAAGAATAATCAAATTCAGCTGCGTACACTTCAGAGAATGGCGCAGGCTCCGGATCGTAAATAGGGTCAAACTTTTCAAGAGGCCCGAAAAACTGATTGACCTCTCTGGAAGGTGTCAGCGACTTTCCATTGACCTTCATCTCGGAGAGTTCACTGAAAATTCCATGCACAACAAGGCGGACTCTGCTGTATTGCGTACCGTAGCTTCCGGTGGAAGGACTGATCAGAATTTTTCTTTCTTCGGGGATAAGTTTGAGAATACGTTTGGAGTAAACCCCTTGTTTATATTCAAATGTGGTTCCGTCGTCTTCGTAGAATGTAAACTCCCCGCCCTGACTTCCGACATAAGCGTGTAGGATCAGCGTGTCGGCGGTCTCTTTTGTGTTCGCTCTGACTGGTTTCATTGGGATAATCGCGCCAGCCTTCACAAAGACCGGTAACCGGTGTACGGGACATTCAATGATCACTTCATTGTTTCCGGGATATTTTTTTCCATCGTACAATGAAAACCATTCACCTTCCGGAAAATAGACCTTTACGAAGTCGCGACCGCTTTCCACAGGAGCGACAAGCACGAACGGCCCGAACAAATACTGATTCTCATAGAGAGCGTCATATATCTTCGCATCATACGTGAAGTCTATTGCAAGAGAACGTTGCACTGGCATTCCCGTCTCACTTGCTTCAAAGAACAATGAGTACACATAGGGGAGAAGCTGATAACGGAATTTGATGTAATTCCTGGAAATCTGTTCAACTTCCTCTCCGTATGCCCACGGCTCTGAGTCCCTGCTGTTGATCATAGAGTGTCCGCGGAAGAAGGGAGAGAACGCCCCGATGGAGATCCAGCGCGCGAATAACTTGTTGTTTGCATCACCTACGAATCCACCGATGTCGTAACCGGTAAAGGGAATTCCGGCGAGGCCCATACTATTGACAAGTCGTACAC
>JAEYXN010000022.1 GCA_023431285.1 Bacteroidota bacterium | reverse complement strand
GCCGTGAAAGCCCTCGAAAAGAAGATCCTGGACCTGAAAAAGGAAACCTTTCAGAATCTCACCGGCTGGCAAAGGGTTCAACTGTCCCGCCACCCCGACCGCCCTTATACCCTTGACTATATCTATGAAATCACTTCTGACTTTATCGAGCTTCACGGTGACCGCACCGTCGCCGATGATAAAGCCATGGTGGGAGGATTCGGAACGATTGAAGGTCAAACCTTTATGCTCATTGGGCAGCAAAAGGGAAGAAATACCAAGCAACGTCAGCTTCGCAATTTTGGGATGGCGAACCCTGAGGGCTACAGGAAAGCACTTCGGCTGATGAAGCTGGCGGAGAAGTTCAATAAGCCAATCGTAACCTTCATTGATACTCCTGGCGCATTTCCAGGGCTTGAGGCGGAGGAAAGAGGGCAAGGCGAGGCAATTGCCCGCAACCTCAAAGAAATGTTCATGCTCAAAGTCCCTGTAATCTGCATCGTGATAGGTGAGGGTGCATCCGGAGGCGCGCTGGGAATCGCGATAGGGGACCGCGTCCTTATGCTGCAAAACTCCTGGTACTCAGTGATTTCGCCCGAGAACTGCTCAACGATCCTCTGGAGAAGCTGGGACTATAAGGAACAGGCCGCCGAGTTGCTGAAACTCACGGCCAAAGATATGCACGCCCTCAAACTTGTGGATGGCATCATCGACGAACCTCTCGGCGGAGCACACACTGACCTTAAGTGGATGGCTGCAGAAGTAAAAAAAGCCATCCTAAAGATGACCAAAGAACTAAACCAGGATAAGCCTGATGAACGCATCCAGAAACGGGTAGATAAGTTCTGCGCGATGGGCGTGGTGAAAGAATGATCGAACCGTGTAAATCGAATGGCTATAAACGAAGGCTGCAGGAATCTTGCAGCCTTCGTTTTTTTCGTAAGTTGCTTCAGATAACTCAACGTTTGCTATGAGACTTCATGTAATTGATACAGGGTTCTTCAAGCTGGATGGAGGAGCGATGTTTGGTGTCGTTCCCAAGAACATCTGGCAAAAAACAAATCCTCCTGATGAAAACAACCTGTGCTCCTGGGCGATGCGGTCACTGCTGGTGGAAGAAGGCAGTAATCTGATGCTCATCGACAACGGCATTGGGACAAAACAAGATGCGAAATTCTTCAGCTACTATTATCTTCATGGAAACGTTGATCTGATACAGTCGCTGACAAAAGCCGGATTCTCCGAAGACGATGTCACGGATATGTTCATGACTCATCTTCATTTTGATCACTGCGGCGGCGGAGTTCGTTATAACGACAGCAAACTGGAGCTCACTTTCAAGAACGCTTCGTATTGGTCCAATGAGGACCACTGGAAGTGGGCAACCAAACCCAATGCTCGTGAAAAGGCGAGCTTCCTGAAAGAGAATATTCTTCCCATCGAGGAAAGTGGTAATCTCAAGTTCGTTCAATCCCCAACGGCGTTTTCTTTCTGCGACATCTTCTTTGCATCAGGTCATACTGAAAAGATGATGATCCCAAGGATTCGATATAAGAATTATACCATTTGCTTCATGGCGGATCTTTTACCTTCTGTGGGACATATTCCTTTGCCCTATGTAATGGGTTATGATACGAGGCCTCTGATAACGCTGGAAGAAAAGGAAGTATTTCTTAATGATGCGGCAGATAACGGCTATGTCTTGTTCCTGCAACATGATCCCGTGAACGAATGCTGCACTGTGAAGCGAACGGAGAAAGGTGTTCGCCTGGACCGGGTTTTTCCATTGAGAGAAATCTTATGACATCATGAGAATTGGGCTGGTGCTTTCCGGTGGAGGAGCGAGAGGGATTTCTCACATCGGCGTAATTAAAGGGCTGGAAGAGCTGGGAGTAAATTTCGACGTCATCGCCGGTGCGAGCGCCGGTTCCATAGTCGGGTCGTTGTATTCCTATGGCTACACGCCTGATCAGATCATCGATGAAGTAGTATCCGCGAAATTATTTCGTTCCATGCGCCCCGCGTGGACATGGACGGGCCTTTTGTCTCTGGAAGCGCTGGCCTCATCGATACTCAAACTCATTCCGGAGAATGACTTCTCATCGTTAAAGATCCCGATGACTATCGCAGCCACAGAGATCCGGCAGGGTAGACCGCACTACTTCAATCAGGGTGAACTCATTCCAGCGATCATGGCGTCATGCTGTATTCCCGCGGTGTTTAATCCAATCCAGATCAACGGAAATCTTTTTGTTGATGGTGGACTAATGGATAATCTCCCGGCAAAGGTCATCAGGGATAAATGTGATCTTCTGATTGGTTCACATTGCAATTACATCAGCAACGAATTTGACGTGAAGAATTTCCGGAGTGTGATCGAAAGAAGTTTGCTGATTGCGATTAACGGCAATACGATGATCAGCAAGAGCCTCTGCGATATTCTCATTGAGCCTCCTACGGTTGGAACATACAGTGGGATGGACATCGCCAAAGCACGGAATTTGTTTGAAGCAGGTTATAAGTTCGTAGTAGATAATTTCTCGAAGGACGACTTTGATGGTAAATAACCATGGATGATTTCAGATCACAAATACTCCAGGGCATTCCAACGGAGCTTCCGCCACCATTGGAATACGACCAGTCTGCGAACCATGCTCCAAAAAGAACAGACATACTTAACCAGGAAGAGAAGAAGTTAGCCCTCCGTAATGCGCTTCGCTATTTCGAACCACGTCACCACGCAGTGCTTGCTCCTGAATTTTACCGCGAACTTGAAACCTTTGGAAGGATTTACATGCACAGGTTCCGTCCCAAATATGAAATGTTCGCGAGACCTGTAGAGGAGTATCCGCACAAATCTCTGCAAGCTGCGGCCATCATGCTCATGATCCAGAACAACCTGGATCCCGCGGTGGCACAGCATCCGCATGAACTGATCACTTATGGAGGCAACGGTGCAGTCTTTCAGAACTGGGCGCAGTATCTGCTGACGATGAAGTACCTCGCGACTATGACCGACACTCAGACCCTACATATATACTCAGGTCATCCGATGGGTCTGTTTCCTTCGTCGCAGGACGCTCCACGAGTAGTTATTACAAACGGGATGATGATCCCGAACTATTCAAAACAGGATGACTGGGAGCGTTACAATGCCCTTGGGGTGACGCAGTACGGACAAATGACTGCAGGGTCGTACATGTACATCGGGCCTCAAGGAATTGTTCACGGGACCACCATCACAATACTTAACGCGTTGCGCAGGACTGACAATGACGGTCCTGCCGGGAAAGTCTTTGTGTCTTCCGGGCTGGGAGGGATGAGCGGAGCACAGCCGAAGGCAGGGAACATCGCAGGATGTATTTCTGTGATCGCTGAAGTTAATATGAAGGCGCTGGAGAAACGTCACGCTCAGGGATGGGTGAACGAAATGGAAAGTGACCTGCATAAACTTGTGGAGAGAATAAATAGAGCGAAAGAAAACAAAGAGACGGTATCGATAGCGTTTCATGGGAACATTGTCGACCTGTGGGAAGGCCTTGCCGATTTAGGAGTTTATGTTGACATTGGTTCCGACCAGACATCGCTGCACAACCCCTGGGCTGGTGGTTACTATCCGCAGGGATACACCTTCGAAGAGGCGAACCGGCTGATGTCATCTGATCCGGCCAAGTTCAAAGAAGTTGTGCAGCATTCTCTCCGCCGCCATGTTACCGCCATTAATCGCCATGCATCGAATGGAACATATTTCTTTGATTACGGGAACGCATTTTTACTGGAGGCTTCACGTGCAGGAGCGGAAGTAATGGCTCCCGATGGGAAGTCATTCCGTTATCCATCGTATGTGCAGGATATTATGGGACCGCTTTGTTTCGACTTTGGATTCGGACCTTTCAGATGGGTATGCCTTTCGGGAAGCGCGTCGGATCTGAAAACAACGGATCGTATAGCCGAAGAAGTGTTAACGGATTTATTGCGTACCGCCCCCGAAGAAATTCAGGGACAACTGAGAGACAACAT
>JAEYXN010000235.1 GCA_023431285.1 Bacteroidota bacterium | reverse complement strand
ACATTTGATTTCATGTTTGCCAGGGAGAATTTTACACCGGAAAGCATGCCGCCAAGTCCGTCGTGCAAATCCTTCGCAAGCCGTCCACGCTCCTCCTCCTGGCCTTTGATCACAGCCTCTCCCGCAAGCAGTTGTTTTTCGCTTTCGAGTCGAGCGATATGTACCTCTTTCAGTTGATTTTCCTTCGTCAGCAAGATCCTTTTCTGTTGATAATTATACCTGGCAAGCAGACCGATTAAAACCAGTGTGATCAGCGATCCGATCAGCACAACATTGAAAAGTTTGTTTCTCTCTAGGGAAAGATCTTTTATTTCCCCTTCCTGTTGCAGCTCCCGGATCCGTTGTTCTCTTTTTTCAGCTTCGTACCTCGCTTCGATCATCTGGACATTGCTGGCAACAGATTCATTCAATAGCTCATCGCGGATCGAATCGCTTTTTATGGAGTATTTCGTGTTTGCTCGGAAATCCTTTCTCAGAATCGCAATTTCAGCAAGCACAGAATATGCTTTTCCAATATGCTTTACGGCGTCAACCCTAAGTGCGAGGTCCAGCGATTCTCTGGCATATCGCTCGGCCTCAACTGGTTTATCAATATTAAAATAGTAGATCGCCAGTCCCCTGAGTGCGATAACCTCCGAGATTTTATCACCGAATTTTCGCGCATACGTCAGCGCTGTTTCGCAATTCTTTTTCAATCCTTCATAGTTGCCGAGATATATGGCGATGCTGCTTTGGTTTAATGCCGTGGACATAAGCATGAGCTGATTGTTCGTACGGCGAGCGATACTTTCGCACTCGGCCAATAAAGTGGCAGCCTCATCGTACTGCGCTATGTCAATACACACCACCGCCAGGTTGTTGAGCGCATTAGCCAGTCCGGCTTCATGTTTCAGTTCGCGATAGGTATCGATCGCAATCAGCCCATGCCGCTTTGCCTTCTCATATTGCTTGATTTCATTATAAAGCACACTCAGGTTTTCATTCGTCACTGCGTAGTTCGTGCTCTTTGGCAGTTTCTCAAACAGCGGAAGGACCTGCAGATAAATGTCAATGGCTTTTTCCGATTGGTCGAGCATCGTATACGATCCTGCGACATTCCCCAGGCATGCGCTGAGACGCTCGGGGTCGCCGAATTCCTTTGCCAGCTCAACTGATTTCAGGTTAAGCGTCAACGCGGTATCGTACCGACCCTTAACATTGTAGACGTACGTCGCATTCGTATAATAACTGATCTTGCCGCGCGTGTAATTCAGCTCTTCGCTGAGGTGCAATGCAGACTCATAGAGTCGCAGCGCGGAATCAGGATCGTTGGTTTCGTATTGCTGGCCAAGCTTAATGTACATCCAGACTTTGTTCGTATCAGGCTTTGCCTTGCGAAGCTCCTGCAGAAGACTGTCGCGTTGCTGATTCAGCTGTGCCATCAGCAGTCCGTTACTCATCGACATGAGCACGAAAAGCATTACGACAATCCTGATTTGCATGGACATAGGGTTGATCTACAAATCTACACGATCTGCTGACTTTTGGAGCTGCAGATCAAAAGCTCTTGCTGAAAATCCACTTTTTCAGGGAGACATTCGCGTTCGAAATTTCTTCATGCCGCCAGACAGGGCTCCGATTGTCGCGATCAACCCCCTGGAATGCCGCGGTAAGCAGTGGTAGTTCTTTGTAAAATGATGCACCTTTGTTCTGTCGGCGCGGCAGTCCTGGCATAAAAAGATCTCAAACTAAAACACCAAAATTATGGAACGTCTCGAGTATAAGATTGACATTTCAGCGCCAGCAAAGACGGTGTGGGAAACTATGTTAGAGAAGCAAACCTACGAGCAGTGGACAGCCAGGAGCTGGCCCAGTTCTACCTATAAAGGGAAGTGGGGGAAAGGTGAGGAAATCAGTTTCGTCGGAACCGATGGAAGTGGTACCCATGCAGAACTGACCGTGTTCGAACCTTACAAAAGAGTGCTTGCAAAACAAATCGCGCTTCTCGGTCCGGGCGGTGTAAAGGATAGTACTAGTGAAGTTGCAAAGAAGTGGGTTGGAACTACGGAGGAGTACCAGTTCTCTGAGCACAACGGCACCACTACGCTCGCTGTCGTTATTGAAGTGGCAAAGGAGTGGAGCGATATGTTTAATGAAGGTTGGCCGATCGCGCTCGAAGAATTGAAGAAGATCACAGAACAAAAGTTTGCAACGGCGTAACAAGCCAACACGATCGCGACGGGATTAATGAAATTTGAAATGAACAAGGAGATTCAATCTTACAACGACGCGCTGTCTGTGGAAGACAAGGCTATCTGCGATACACTTGAAAAAGAGATATCACTTGGGCTACCGGAAGCTGAAAACAAAATATGGCACGCCCATCCCGTGTGGTTCATCGAAGGAAATCCCATCGCGGGATACAGCAAGCTTAAGAATTGTGTGCGCCTGCTTTTCTGGAGCGGTCAAAGCTTCGATGAGTCCGGACTGGAAAAGGAAGGCACATTTAAAGCTGCCGAGAAACGTTATACTTCCGTTGACCAAATCAACAAGAGCGACTTGCAGCGATGGCTGAAGAAGTCCAGGGACATCCAGTGGGATTACAAGAATCTGATCAAACGCAAAGGGCAACTCGAAAGGATAAAGTAATTCCACTGGTTGAGTTTCTTTTAAGATGACGTGGCTTTGGGCGTGCCCCTCGCGCAACGCTCATCCCCCGCTGCTTCGGGTCGGGCCATCCGTTACAACTCGCCACCGCCTCGGCGCCATCGCGCAGTCCGACGTCAGCCTCAGCGGTACGCACATTCCACTTCGGTTTTCACTTCTGTCCCTCACGCGATGCCCGCTGATGTATAAAGGTCGTTTTCATTTTAAAAGCTGATCACCGCCCCAAGCGCTGCATAGTTGATCCACGCGAAGTTGTAATTCTCAGTCACATCAGCGCCTCCTTCCAATACGCGGTAGCCGCCTTTCAAAGAAAATTTCTCACTGATGTCATAGGTGATTCCTGCAAACACATCTTCTGCACGACCTTGCTTAGTACCCAGCGCGTCACCTTCGAGAAGTAATCCGAAGTTGTCAGTGGGTTTCCAGTGAACATAGAAGTTAACGAGCGGAACAAATCCGAGGTCTGGGTCGTCTGCACTGTCATCACTATTTTCGAAAGTGATATTTGCTTCGCGGATCTTTCCCGTGAGCCCGGCTCCGATTTTCAAATGTTCATTACTCACGAAGAGATAACGGTAAGTAATCCTGTATGAGTTAAACTTATAAGTGGTCTTCACTGTCGTTCCCGCATTAAATGTGCGGTCGCTGTAACGAACATCCTTATCGAAAGTACCTGACGAAGAAATTGAAAGTGGCGCGGCCAATGCTGAGATGACATGTCGTTCTGCGATGGTGTAGTTCACTCTCGCGCGAAATGTAAAAGTGTTTTCCGGCTCAAGGTCTTTCGCAATGTCGACCAGTGTACCGCCTTTAGAGGGTATCCGCACCTCGTTATAAGGGATTCCTACCACGTAATTTCCTTCAACATCTATCGAGAGTTGTCCGTAAGAGCAAAGGGCGAGGCACATCAACAAGCCAAACGTCAGAAATGTTTTCATTATTATGTATTTACTTTTGTGCGTGAACAAGTAAATATCAATGCCAGTTGGGATGAATAACTTTATGATGGAAAGCTTGAAAGGAAGTTGCAAATTGTGACGACAAATCATCGTGTTATGAATTTGACAGGAAACGACCTGAAGAAAATAGGATTTACAGAGGGAAAGGCGCTAGGCATGGCGTTGCAGTTATTAGAATCACATTACAGAAATTTAAGTGTAGAAGAACAGCTTTCTATGCTGGAGCGAGTCATCGGGAGTCCATCTTCTTTTATCGACGATCCTCTTCTCGCGCCGGTAGCCATAGAGTTGCTCAAGCCGGCCGACGAAAATATTGCGCTTGATATTCAGGGGAAGTCGTATCAGATCTATGGTGCGGAGGCAATCGAAGATGGCGCACTTCAGCAGATGGCCACGGCCATGAAGCTTCCTGTTGCTGTTGCCGGCGCGCTGATGCCAGACGCTCATCAAGGCTATGGGCTTCCCATCGGTGGAGTATTGGCGACACGCAATGCCGTTATTCCCTATGGCGTTGGTGTTGATATTGGCTGCCGGATGTGTATGACGATCTATGATATCCCGACGGAACGTCTTGGACAGAAGAAGGATGAATTCAAAAAGCTTCTCATCAACAATACGAAATTTGGTCAGGCTACCTTCAGTAAACCAAA
>JAEYXN010000267.1 GCA_023431285.1 Bacteroidota bacterium | reverse complement strand
TGCGGGGTGGCCAATGCGCAGAACTGAAAGTCCTCTTTCTGAAAGTTTATCAGCAAGCAGATCCACTGCCGCGTTGCTGGGCGCGCAGACCAGTGCCTGACGTTCCTCCTTCACCACCTGCTCAATGGCGTATACCAGGGTCGTTGTTTTTCCTGTTCCGGGAGGACCATGGATGAATGCTACATCTTCAGCCTCAAGAACGGTTTGTAGCGCCCGATTCTGGCTCTCATTCAAGCTCGGAATATTTGGAATATAAGGAGGTGATTTCTTCTGCCTGGCCTCTTCTTCTCCGAGGAGAAGCTCGCGAAATCGCGAAACTCTGGTGTTGTCAGCTCGGATCACTTCCCGAAGCGCGAACTCCATTTCGCGATAACTCATTTCATCGAACATCACATCGACGCCGAGCAACCCATCTTCAATCCAATCCGGGATTTCATCCGCGTTAAGCGTAATGACCATTGTATTATCCTTCACGTAATTGATCACGGCGTTCACATGCTCTCTTTCAGGATTACCGGAAGCATTGCTGAAAACACTTACGGATTTTCCACTCTGAAAGGCATGAGGTTGATCAAGATGCGTAGTGCGCTCTACTTCGAGAATCAGTCGCTCTCCCGTGCCGATGTAATCGCGTTTAAGCTTGACAGGATACCACGTCGTTCCTTCCTGCGTTCTCTGATTCAACGAGCGCAGCAGCACCTTCTGACGGTAATATTCCAGATCAGCCTGCCGTTCAAGCTTGATCAATTCAAATGTCTTAAGCAATTGCTCCTGCGAACTCATACCGGGCAAAGATAAACAGAAAGTTTTCCTGCGAAACAGACTCAGAAAAACCATGGTGCACCGCTTTCTAGTCGTCAGTTTTCTCCGCTACCATAAGCGAGTTATTTACAGAAAGCAGAGTGGCAAGCTTCTGTAATTGATCCTGATTCTGGGGCGTATAGATGGCGTTAACAATTCCGAATTTCTCTCTCGTGGTAAGTCGCCAGCTTAAAGAAGCGCGCGCATTGTTCTGTCGGATACTATCCATCTTCTGAAGTATCGGCACATAATCCTCACTTTGATATTGAATGTCAACGCGGTCGATATCGCCTTTGAACCACGACTTCGCGTAGCTGATGGCCATATCACTGTTGATGTCCTGGAAATTTTCGAAATTATTATAGACCGTACTGATCGGCTGCGTCAGTCCATCGACAAGAGAGTTCTGAGCCTGCTGGCTGATGCGGTTGAGTTTGGGTGAATCCCGGATAGAAACGAACACAACCCCTGAAGTATTTGCCGCAATCCAGTCTTTATACGCATAAAGAAATCGCACTGCGTCAGACAGGCCAAAATTGTCGGAAATACCCGCATCCATAATCGCCACCGGGGGATCTGTAGGAAGTGTTGTATTGGGAGTGATGTAAGGAAACGTCGCGCTCATACGAAGGGCAGAGAGGAACCGAAGATTGTGGCCCCCATGCTCACGAAATAATGACTGGAAATCGACACCACTGATTTTCGACAGTGGATAATCAGGATAATTGACCAGGTCATAATTCATGAAGCTCACTGGGCGCGAGGCGATGAAGAGTTTTCTTCCATCGTTGATAATCGTGGGAGTAAGGATCATCATTGGGATAACGGCACTCATCTCCAGGCTGTCGTAAGCGGAAATTGGTTTGTCCATCATACTCTCCGTTATCTGGTTGAGCTGCTCCTCGAATGTATAGCTCCTGTCGCGATGATAACTTTTTCCGGCGTAATCGAATTTGTTGAACCCCACGAAAAGATCATTGGCCAGCAAACTGAATATAAGTGGATTCAGATTGTCCGTCGATACCTTTTGTCGGTGCTGCGGCGAATAAGGCCGTGTATTTTGCCCTAGCTTATCCCGAAGTTTTAACTCACGGAAATAACCGGCGCCAATCAATCCTCCCGATGCGCCGGTAATCAGAACCGTATTTTCATGAAGTCGACCATGCGATATGCTATCCGCAAATTGCAGCGCGTTCAACGTCCACAGTGCAGCGCGCTTTCCTCCGCCACTGGCGCACACGAAGACCAATCTTGGAGGTTCGGATGACTTAAATTTCTTCCTCCAGTTCTCCAGCATTCTCAGTGTTGCCCGACGATCACGTTCAATGTCCGTACTGTCATTCAGATTTTGCAAAGCCTCAACTGAGTATATCGCCGGAGGTCGCGAGTAGTCCAGTCCGAATGCCTGGTAAGGTTTTGAAAAGTATCCCTCTCCGACGAAATGATTTAATATCAGAAAGATTGCCAATGCTGCGGTGGCAGACCAGTTTCCAAACCAATATGAGAATGCTCCTGCCATCATCACGAAGATCGTCAGGAAAATGATGAAGCTTGCTGCTGCGGGTAGCTGAAACGTTGGGAAGTCCTTGAAAATCCCGAGCACGATGACGAAGGCAATAATCAGCAATTCAATGACAACAAGATTGAAGTGGTTTTGGTCGAACACCTGCACAATGGTCGCCTTGTCATAGAAATGCGTTTCTTCTACTGGCCTGAACTTAAAGGGTACGTCGAAGTAATTGTCGACACGGACTTGTTTCTTCCGCGCTATATCAAGCTTCTTCATCGCGCTTGCCCTGGTCACCTTTACATTCTGCTTGATCTTCTCGTCAATTCTGCAAACGACATACTTGAAGATGTCCTTATTGGTGAATCTGAAGTACAGATTGAACAGGACTGACATAAGGAAGTAACCTGACAGAAGCCCTGCAAGATTCATGGCCAACCCAGGACCCGTAGTGTATTCGTTGTTTATCTGGAACCGAATGATTTCATAGATATACGTCCCCATGAACAGAAACGGAATGAGACTGTTGTTCAGAGAGAACTTCGCAAATGGTCTCGAAAGTGTGCCGATGAAAGAGAAACGGTGGCCATCGATAATATAACACGAGATATGAAAGGCTGTCACGAAACCACCGGTCACCAATCCCATTATAAAAAAACTGGTAAAGCTGACCTTGTTCAGATACTCAGGATCAAGAAAAAGGTATGGAATACCAAGATACTTTCCGAAACTACCAGTTACCATCGCGAACAAAATGACCCAACAAAACAGCAGGACCACATTTCTTTTCAGGTTATTCAGCAGCAGTTGTACGGGAAAGGAATACGCAATTTGCGGAGCGAGTAATAAAAGTTTGCGTACCATATTCAGTTCTCCTTCAATTTAACAAACTTTTCAATTCCTTTATTGACCGTTTCACAGATTACGTTTAGGTTGTGCTTTATTCTGGTGACCAAAACATTTACCATATATCGCAGTTCTGCGGGTTCCGGCAAGACGCGCACCCTTGCCAAAGAGTATTTGAAGCTCGCTTTGAAGCTTCGGTCGCATTATTTCAAGCATATCCTGGCCGTTACGTTCACAAATAAGGCTACACAGGAAATGAAGGACCGCATTCTCGCCTACCTCGATGAATTCGCCACCGGCAAAGGAAGTGACCTCGCCTCTGAACTTAAATCCGAACTTGGTCTTGACGATCTCACTTTTCAGCAATATGCACAGGAAGCTCAGGCAGCTGTTCTCCATGACTATTCACACTTTTCAATAAGCACAATTGACGCATTCTTTCAGAAGGTTATTCGGTCATTTACCCGCGAAGCGGGATTAACTGGAGATTATCGGCTGGAAATCGATCAGGACCCCGTTTTGGAGGAGGTGATCGACTCTCTGATCGACGAGCTGGGAAATAATACAGCGCTTACCGAATGGGTTGTGGACTTTGCGAGGGAGAACCTGGAAAATGAAAAGGCGTGGGACGTAAGAAGCAGTTTGCTTGAGTTCTCAAGGGAAATCTTCAAGGAGGAATTTAAGGCCGTTGAAGATGAGGTTGCAAAACACACTGCAGAGCCTGATTTCTTCCGGAACCTGAAGAAAGCGCTCTCTCAAAGGCGGTCAAAGTTCCTTGCTGAAATTAATCAAAGTGCGCGTCAGGCCCTCGCTGTAATCTTTTCTCAGGAATGGACAGTCTCGGATCTTAGTTATGGACGAAATTCCGGGCTGCCGGGATTCCTTCAAATGTGCGCTAGTACCAAATGGGTGACCGATCTCAAAGAACCCGGGGTCCGGGTTCTCGCATTTTCCGAGAGTGCAGCAAGCTGGGTAAACAAAAAATCTCCTTTTGCCGCTGCGATTCAAAAGACCGCGGAAGAAACGTTGATCCCCCTGCTACAACGAATACTTCGGCTCTATTCTGACGAACTAACGGAAGCCCTAAGCGCCGAAGTTGCCTTACAAAATCTATACGTCTTTGGTCTGGTGTCGGATATATCCCGGAAACTAAAGGAATATAAGAACGAGAACAACCTGATGCTTCTCGCTGATGCACCTAAGTTTCTTAACGGCGTCATTCAGGACAGCGACACACCCTTTATCTATGAGAAGGTTGGGTCTTTTTACAAGAACTATCTCATTGATGAATTCCAGGATACTTCGGGACAGCAGTGGAAAAACTTTCTTCCACTTCTGTTAAATAGCCTTGATCAGGGCTATGAAAGTCTCGTGGTTGGCGATGTGAAGCAGGCTATCTATCGCTGGCGTGGTGGGGACCTGAACCTTCTACAAAACGAAGTTGAAAAGGATATTGGTCAACCGCGCATCGCTATCAAGAACCTCGACAGCAACTACCGAAGCGCACGAAATATCGTAGATACCAATAATGCAATATTCAAAGCCGCGTCCGCAACTGTGAGCCTGGAAACCGGGGCGACAATTTCTGCTGATGCTTATGTGGATGTAAGTCAGAAAGTTTTTCGGACTGATGAAGGGTTTGTTCAGTTTCAGTTTTTTGAAGAGGAGAAGGATGCCCCGAAATGGAAAGACCTCGCGCTTGAACAAATCCCATTATGGCTGGAAAAACTTCAGGATGCCGGTGTAGCGATGAAAGACATCGCGTTTCTCGTAAGAAGAAATCAGGAAGGACAGGAGGTTATTTCATACCTACTGGACTATCAACAGAGCGAAAAAGCAAAGCCTGGCTATTCTTACGAAGTAGTATCCAGTGAATCGCTTAGGATAAATACTGCGTCGTCTGTCAACCTCCTTGAGGGAGCGATGAAGTACCTTCTTAATCCGGACGATAGCATCGCGCGTTCGCAACTTGCCTTCGAGTTTGCCAGAATGTTTGATCCCAATCGCCCCATGTCGGAAGTCTTTGCAGTGACGAACCGGACTATCTTCGAAAGCTATTTTCCACCGACGTTTACCAGGGAGAAGGCGACTCTGAAAAAGCTTCCTCTGTTTGAATTAACGGAAACGCTAATCCGTATTTTCCGACTAGGTGAACAAACCGGTGAACTTCCTTTTCTTCAGGCGTTTCAAAACCTGGTGCTGGAATTCTTCACACGGGAGCGAAATGATCTTGGTGCATTCCTCGAATGGTGGGATACTAATAAGACCAAGAAATCTATTCCCGTTTCTGGCCAGGTGGATGCTGCACAGGTCGTTACTATTCATAAATCAAAGGGTCTTCAGTTCAGATATGTGATCATTCCATTCCTAGCATGGAACACCGATCACGATGGAAACAATTCGCCGCAGCTTTGGGTAAAATCTGATGCTCCACTCTTCAAAGATGCAGGATACATTCCTGTTAAATATTCATCAACTCTTGAGAAGACGTGCTTCGCCGAGGCGTATCAACAGGAAAAGACAAGGGCATACCTTGATAATCTGAATCTTCTTTATGTGGCACTCACACGCCCCGAAGCGGGTTTGATTGCTTTTGGTCCGGATCCTGAAAAGGGGAGTGGCAAAAAGGGAATTACGGGTTTGCTAATGAAAGCAATCGCGCTTTCGCCAGAGCTGTCTTCTGGATATGACTCCAATACGAAGATATTTCACGCAGGCGAATTACGTCACGAAGAACAAAAAGAAGACTTTGCTCCTGGAAACATCGTTGCGCTAAAATCATATGTGGTTTCTGATTGGCGCGAGAAACTTGTGATCCGACAACAAGGCAAAGATTATTTTGCTGATGGAGATCGGGTGAAGCGTGAAAGAATCAATTATGGGATTCATATCCACAGCGTCCTTTCCCGGATTCGAACCGCCGACGAAATAAAAAGCGTTTTGAACGAACTTGTCTTCTCAGGTGTGATCGCTTCCGGCGATCTCACTCCTCTTGAAGAGCAGTTAGGAAAGCTTATGGACAACAAGAAAATCAGATCCTGGTTTTCGTCCGACTGGGATGTGCGCACAGAGGTGCCAATCTTACTGCCAGGAGGAAGCGAAAGTCGGATAGACAGGCTGATGATCAACAACCGAAAGGCTGTCATCGTCGATTTCAAAACCGGAGAGGCTACACGTAACGATCAGAAGCAGGTGCTGGAATATATGGAGATCCTGCGTCAAATGAACTTGATAGAAATAGAAGGATACCTTCTGTATACACGAACCGGTGAGGTTGTCTCCGTGGCGCCGCAAAAGACGAAGGTCATTCGCCGCAAAGATGAGTCTCAACTGAACCTGGGAATCTAGCGTTCTTTGAGACGCACCAGGTATGATTTCGGCCATAGCTTCCCTGTCAAAAGAAAAGCCCGCGAGTTCTTGTCATAAGCGATTCCATTAAGAACATCGGCATTCGGATCTACGGCGCGAATCTCGTTGCCCAGAGGAGAGAGGTCAACTTTGCCTGCAACCTTTCCAGTGGCAGGATCAATTTTTACAATCCAGTTTGTCTGCCAGACGTTCGCGTAGATGTATCCATTCACGAACTCAAGCTCATTGAGCTCCTTGATTTTCATATTACCATCGGTAACCGTGATAGTACGCTGGACTTTCAGTGTAGTTGTGTCAAGGAAATGGATCTTATCCGTGCCGTCACTGAGGATAAGATTTTCGTTATTGTGAGTTAGCCCCCAGCCTTGATGAATTGGTTTGTCATATTCGAACTCACCAATCTTTGCAAAGGTCCGCACATCATAAATAAATCCGATGCGGTGTTTCCATGTAAGATAGTAAAGCTTGTTGTTAAGTACCGTAACGCCTTCTCCGAAGTATTGTTTGTCAAGAATGATCTTCTTCTCATGTTCCCCCGAAGCAGGGTTTACTATCCCAACCCATGATGTTCCATTCTGCCCGGTACTCTCGATAATCTGGTTATTGTGCACGACAAGACCCTGCGTAAAAGCCTCCGAATTATGAGGAAGCACACTGATGACGGTGTAACTGATTAACGTCGTGTCGTTGGTAGATTGATCAACTGTTTCTTTCGACTTCCCACAACCGGCAAGCAATACGGATAAAAGTATTGCCGACAAAAAATAAATATGATTTCGCATAGTAACTCGCTTCAAAACAATCCCAAAATTCAGAAAATAATTGGAAATGCCAACAAGAATGCTGCCACGATGCGATTCTGTTAATCCAGGCCAATCATCATAAACGCTCCCCAATGGATGGGATCGGGAAAATCTACACGTAGTTCTTTCTTCGCCTCTATGAAGCTTCCACGCATATTACCGGAATTGAGCCATTTCTGATAAAACTTAAGCATCAATTGCTGCGTCGCATCATCGTCGACCTTAAACATACTCATGATGAGCACCTTCGCGCCGGCAACAAGGAAGGCACGCTGTAAACCATAAACCCCTTCGCCAGCTTCCAGATCACCAAGACCTGTTTCGCAGGCACTAAGAACTACCAGATCGGTCTTATCAAGGTTCAAGCTCATTGCTTCGTCAGCTGTGAGAATCCCGTTTTCAATGTTATAGTTGTGGGCGGATTTCGCCATCAGGTCTCCGGCTCCGGACAAAAGAAGGCCTGTCCTCAAAAGGGGGTTCCGGGTAAGGATCGCTTCGTTTCCTTCCATCTCCTCCTCCTCATCTCCGATCGGCTGAGGACGGTAAAACCCATGTGTTGCAATATGGAAAATCTTTGGACTGTTCAATCCTTTTACATTCTCCTCAGAGGCTGTGTTCTCAATGAACTCCGCAGTCTGCCAGCCCTTTTGCTTTAACATAAACTGAACCTGGTTGACTTCCTTCTCCGTTCCGGGAAGCTGACTGATTCCACGTCTCGCGGTGGCGTTCTTATAAAACGTCGGATTGCCAAACATACTCGCAGTGTTGTTTGTAGACTTCGGGCTGCTCTTCACGCGACGGAGATACAGATCCTTTGTGTTGCTCACGAGAACAATATTCGAATTGTCAATGATGTATTTTCCATCCGGAGAGGGGATGGATTCAAGATTGATCTGATTGTAGATTCCGTCGGCGGATAGATATATCGTTGACGCCTGACCAATCACTTCCTGGATCGGCTTCCAGAATTTGCCATAAGATATCTCATCCGCGATCCGCCCTGTGATGGAATTCCGATAGTATTTGAAGAATCGTGTCTCCATTTGTCTGCCATCATTGAGAAGGATCGCCTTCGGTTTGTTCATGTCAGACTTAATATACAGGACAGCGTAAACAATGGAATCCGTCAGGGAATGGTTGAAGTTTCTGTATCTCACCATTTCAATAGCAACCTCATTTTGCTTGAGAGACTTTCTTACGTCATCAAAAGTGACGCGTTTGGTTTCGAAACTCTGTCCGAATAGCTCAGACAACTGACTGAGCTCTTTTTCAAGACGCTCTACTTCCTGATTAAGAGCGGCAGGATCTATCCCATTCTCAGCAAGTTGTTCTGCACTCATCGACATGGCCATCGTTAGTTGCTCCTTTTTCTGTACCCACAAACTATACTGTCCTTTCAGATCTTCGTCGGTGCTGTTCATGATTCTCTCACGGATCTTAATCGAAGAGCTGAGCAACAATGCTTTTGTGAGCAACTGATAATTGTAAACTTTTCCCGAAAGATCTTTGAAGTCGTCCAGATTAGAGAAAGCCAGTGTATTGTAAAACTCGAAGTCACCACGCATTGTATTCCAGTACTTAGCCTTCTGACGTTCTGACAATGCAGGAAAAAACTGCTGAATGAACTTCTCGTAGTTGGCAAGTGCTTCCTCGATGAACTTCTTTGATTTCTTGTAGTCCTTTTGCATGTAGTATACCTTACTAAGCTTCGAAAGGACTTTTACATACTCGGGGTGATTCACACTGAAGAACTTCTCGTAAAGGTTTTTAGACTGAATGAGAAACTCTTCCGCTTTCCGGTAGTTCTTAGTCTGATAGTAAACATCGCCGGTAAGCGTGTAAATACTGGCCAGGTTAATATTGTTCTTTGAACCTGTTTTTGACTTCCAGATACTTTCCGCCTGCGTCAAAGCATTGAATGCAATGTCATAACGTTTCTCACTGATATAGACGATGGCGACGTTTTTCAGGATCTCCGCATACTGGGGGTTTTCTCTTCCAAGCCGATCTACCATGATCTTCTGAGATTCCAGAAGAAGCTTCTCGACGGTTTTACGACTATCTCCCTTGTAAAATTTGATCAATGCAAGCTGTGACAGAGACTTTGCAACTTCAATATGATTCCGGCCAAACTGCTTTTCCTGACTAGCCAGGGCGAGGTTAACCTGCTCTTCGGCTTTTTCGTAGTCTCCGAGGATACTGTAGATCTCTGCCAGCATCTTCTGGGCCGGTGCACTCTTCGTAGAGTTCTCCGAGTACGTTGTAATCGCTATCTGCCGCGCACGTTGAGCAATCCGTTCTGCTTCTGTGTAGTCACCATCAGCAAGAAGTACGCGGCTCTTGTTGATCAACGGTTCAATAAGGCGAAGACTACTGTATCCATATGTCTTTTCGTAGGCAGGTATTTGATCGGTAAGGAGGGAGTTTGCATTCTTCGTTTCTCCCAGCATGATCAGGAGCGGAGCCAGCTCGGCGTTCGAACTCTCCTGGTCGAGTTTGGTCTCCGACTTCTCGATAAGACGATTTGAGGCACGAAGGCTTGACTTGGCTTCATCAAACATCCCTTTAATAGCAAACAATCTTGCCTTAGTTTCCAACACCGACACCATGATTGGTCTCCGGATCGGAAGGTCGCGGTTCTTCTTTAGATCAAGGATCCCGTACGCTTCATCTATGTTAGCTTCAGCCGCTTCGTATTCCCCAAGCTTTATCTGTAGCTGCGCGATTTCTCCCAATTCTTTAGCCAGAAGGACATCCTCTTTTCCTGCTGCAAATTTTACATAGACCATGTCCTTTGCTTCTTTCAGCGTTCGTGAAGCATCGGCATAGCGATCGGTCATCTCATACCACATCGCCACATGATTCAGAATATCGAGAATCATAGGATGCTGCGCTGCGATTTCCTTCTTCACCACTTTGAAATAGCTTTCTTCATAGATCTTACCAGCTTCTTCAAGTTTATTAGTGTGGTTCAGATAGAAGTTGGCAAGTTCGAGACGGCTTAGATGGTATTGAGGAGACGTCTCTCCGCAGAGTTCTTTCTGGGCTTCAACAATTTGAGTGAGATATGTCTCTGCATTTCCAAATCTCTTTTCGGTAACAGCTATATCGTGCAGGAATCGGAGAATCAGGATAGTGGTCTTGTAGTTCTTAGGTAAAGTCTTTGATTGCAAAACCTGAAAGGCATCGCTCTCAAGATTCTTTGTTTTGTCTTTTGATAACTTGGAATTAAACTCCACCGCCTTGAGGTTCACACGGTGAACGGAAGTCTTTGGGAAGTTCTTTTCAATTACTTTTTCATACTCCAGCCTTGTGGATAAATATTTCGAATAAGATTCTTTTCGAAGAAGGTACTCCAGGTAGTTCAAATAAATCTCATGAGCGAGCTGATTCGTAGGACTGGTTCTTTTCCTCAGGTCGCTCAGGATGTTTGAGTACTTCAGATCGTTATCGAATTCCATCGAGATAACGGTCTGGGCAAGCGCTTTTGCCCAAACGAAATTATATTCAACTTCAGCAAGGCTTGTCTCACCGAAGAACCTTTTCTTGCCTTTCACCCATTTATCCAGCTCGCTGAAAACGTCATCAACGTCCAATGTTTCTTCGTCAATGCCTGCGAGGGAGATCTTTCCTTTTTGCGCATACGCACTTCCAAGGAGTGTTTTCAGTTTGGCATAGCTGTTAAAACGATCAAATAATTCAGCTTCGGGTACCCGGATGTTTTTGAGCTCATTATTCTCGACACGGGTTTCTTTATCCACAGCACGCTGCAGAAAGAATTTCTCCCATGAGTTAAGAAGGTCAATCGCATCTGTGGCGAAGCCTTGGCCGATAAGCGCTTCCGCTTCAATCAACGCGATCTTTCCTTTTAATACTTCATCCGTCTCCTGCGTCTTTCCAAAAATATTCTTGGCCTGTTCCACATACTCTCGCGCAACTCTGAAGTTCCCATATTCATTATACATCGCTGCAACCTGGAGAAGGTCTGTCGCATAATTGTTGGAATTATCTCCAAAGACTTGTTTGGATTGATCGA
>JAEYXN010000264.1 GCA_023431285.1 Bacteroidota bacterium | reverse complement strand
AATGGCGTTTCGGTATAGGCAATCAACCTGAAACCTTTGCGCAGTCGAAAACACGGGTCAGGAACTTTACAGACAAGATCATTTCGATGGATGAAGATGTGGTCATCGTCGCTCATGGATGGGTTATTAAGCTAATGATTGCCGAACTCAGGAGAAATGGTTTCAAAGGGCCGCGGCCGCTTTTAATCCGGAATGGGAAGCCCTATGAGTTTGTCAACGACAGATGAGAGTTTATTTACTGAGAGGAGGTTATTCCTTGTTCTGAAGACTCTGCGAATGGAAGGGTGCGTGCGAATAACCCAGGTCCGCCGACCAAAGTCCAATCACCAAATGAAGGAGCGAGCATTCAACATGGAATGATTTTTTTTATACTTAAGAATCATGATCAAAACACTCGCATTAATATTAACAATAGCTGGGATTGCCGGACTTGTCGTAGGCGTACTCGGCATCTTCGGCAAAGATATTGTCACTTTAAGTCCATGGGCGCTCGCCATTCTGGGATTGATCTTCTTTACCTCTGGTATTGGGCTCCTCAAGCAACGATAATCACCGATCACTCGCGACATCCTGCAATATAGATCCTGGTCGACAGGCTAATCTCTTCGACATTGAGGCGTAAACTTTGCACCATTTGTAAAGTTTAGCTGCCGGATTAACTTAAAAAAGTCTAGATTTTCCGAACAAACCCAATGTTATGAAGACGTTGTTCACAATTGTCATGCTGGCGATTTCCTTTACAGGCCTGAGCCAGTCGAAGAAAGAATTTGGAAACCTGGTCACGGAAAACATTCCGGATATACCGGACGAGTTACGCGAACGAATGAACCAGTATCAAAACGCCAGAGGTGCATCACCCTTAACCTGGCGGCCCGATGGAAAAGGTATGCTGATGTCGACACGCTTCGCTGAAACATCACAAGTTCATATGATCAATGCGCCTGGCGGTGCCCGCAGGCAGATAACGTTCTTTAAAGAACCAGTGGGTGGTGGCTCCATGTGTCCGGACCCTGCATACAACGGTTTTATGTTCACCAAAGACGTGGGTGGAAATGAATTCCGCCAACTCTTTTGGTTTGATCTGAACACCGGTAATTATGAAATGATCAGTGATGGCGGTCGCACTCAAAATAGTAATGTGATGTGGTCGGAGTCCGGTGACCGCTTCATCTATGTAAGTACACGCCGTACAAAAAAAGATTACGACCTCTACATCGCTGACATGCGAAATCCCAAAGAAGCAAAACCCATCCTCGAGAAAACAGGGTCGTGGTCTATGCTTGACTGGAGCGTCGATGAAAAAAGAGTGATCGTATCAAACTACATTTCCGTCAACGCGTCATTCCTTTATGTACTGGACCTTGAAACCAATGCACTTGTGCAGATCAATCCATCAAAGGAACAAATCAAATATGGTGGTGCACGGTGGACCAAAGACGGCAGCGGATTCTTTTATACTTCGGATGAAGGAACAGAATTTCAGACCCTGCGCTATTATGATGTAGCTACCAGGAAATCGCAGAACATTACGACGACCATTCCCTGGGACGTAGAACGCATGCTGATCAATCACCAGCGCACTACGATGATCTTTTCTGTCAACGAAAACGGAGCATATAAACTATATAACCTTGATATGGCGTCGAAGAGATTCACGCAACTTCAAGGATTACCGACAGGGATTCTTTCTCCCGCACAATTCCATCCGGATGGATCTGTTTTCAGTCTTCTGATTAACTCGCCGAAATCCCCCAGCGATATATTTACTTATGATCTTCAGAAGAATTCGCTGACCCAATGGACGTTCAGCGAAGTGGGTGGCCTGGACAATTCAAAGTTTGTGGATGCTACGCTGATCGAATTCGAGACATTTGATAAAGTTGGGAACGCTCCGAGGAAGATTCCTGCGTTCTATTACAAGCCGAAGAACGTCAATGGAAAATTACCTGTAGTAATTGAAATCCATGGAGGGCCCGAGGGGCAGTCAGTACCTTCCTTTGATCCTTTCAGAAGTTTCCTCGTTAATGAGCTTGGAATAGCGGTGATAGAACCTAACGTACGCGGCAGTTCCGGTTACGGGAAGTCGTACCTTAAACTGGATAATGGAATGAAACGTGAAGAGTCTGTTCAGGATATTGGAAAGCTTATCGAATGGATAGGAAAACAACCCGAGCTTGATGCTTCAAGGATTGCAGTATCAGGAGGATCTTACGGAGGTTATATGGTTCTCGCGTCGATGGTTCACTTTAATGACAAGATTCGTTGTGGTGTCGATGTGGTCGGTATAAGTAACTTCGTGACGTTTCTCAAGAATACCGAGGACTATCGGAAAGATCTTCGTCGTGTTGAATATGGTGACGAACGGGATCCAAAGATGAATGAATTTCTTCAGAAGATATCACCACTGAATCAAGTTCAAAAGATCACTAAGCCATTATTTATCGTACAGGGCTTTAATGATCCGCGTGTTCCCTATACCGAGGCAGAACAAGTGAAATCAAAACTGCAGGAAAATGGTGGCCAGGTATGGTACCTGCTTGCAAGAGATGAAGGACACGGATTCAGGAAAAAAGAAAACTATACTTATGAGCAACTTGCCACGGTGTTGTTCTTTCAGAAGTTTCTTTTGAATTAGTGAAAGCTTCTTTCAACTGCTTTGTGGCAGCAACGGTCTCATTATCCAACGATCAGCGTATCTTGCAACATGGATCGAATCGGAATATTGGGATGCGGGTGGCTTGGGTTGCCTCTCGGGGAGAGATTGGCAGCAGCAGGGTATAGCGTTCACGGGACCACTACTACTCCTGAGAAGCTGTCTGTACTCAGGGAGAAAGGTGTAACTCCTTTTCATGTTGATCTTTCCGGAAGTTCGATAGATCCGGAGTTTTTCGATGCGCCGACCATTGTCGTAGCGATCCCACCGAAGTTACGCAAACAAACCGCGACGGAGTATCTGGAGCAGATGGATCGTGCGTCAGGGTTTATGTCCGGAGTAAAGCACGTTATCTTCGTCAGTTCAACTTCGGTATATCCCGATCTTAACCGTGTGGTGTACGAAGACGATGCGGATTCATCTTCACCGTTAGTGCAGGCCGAAGAGATTTTCGTTGCCAGATTTCCTGTAGTGTCAGTGATCCGTTTTGCCGGACTAGTCGGTCCAGGACGCCATCCAGGACGGTTTCTTTCGGGAAAGGAAACTGATGGAACGGCTCCTGTAAACATTATTCATCTGGAAGATTGTATTGAGATCATTCAGAAACTGGTCGTCTCCAAAAAGAGTGTCGTGTTGAATGGTTGTGCGGACGCTCATCCTGAAAGGAAGGAGTTTTATTCGCGAACCGCTGAAATGCTTGGCGTTGCTCCTCCGAAGTTTGTTACTGGCGCACGCGCTGACTTTAAGATCGTAAGTAATTCACGGCTGAAGGAAACCCTGGGCTACCAGTTCCGTTTTCCTGATCCTATGCAGATGGAATTCTGACAGGTATTTAAATTTAACGACTCACGACGTGGAAAATTCACTTAACGATTCATTCAGAAAGATTGGGCTGGCGGACATTTTGCCGGAAGTGGAGTTCACCACATCACGAAGTGGTGGCCCCGGAGGACAGAATGTGAATAAGGTTAACTCAAAAGTGACGGCACGTTTCGATATCCCAGGGTCACGAATTCTAACGGAAGGGGAAAAAGAATTCCTCCTTTCGAGGTTATCCTCGAAAGCTACGGTTGAAGGAGTGATTGTTATTGCCGTGCAGGAGTCACGCTCGCAGTTAGAGAACAAAGAAACTGCGACGGCGAAGCTGGAGCAGATACTTCGTCAGGCGTACGTTGTGAAGAAGAAGAGGAAAAAGACTAAACCTTCCAAGGCAGCAAAACAGAAAAGGATAGAGAGTAAGAAGAAGCAATCCGAGAAGAAGAAATGGCGACAGAAACTTTGATCAACGACCTTTGTTAGCACGGATCATCTCTGCATATCCCTGCCCTTGGCCCAGGGCGATCACCGCCATGGTAATACGTTTCGTTTTGGTTTGAACTGTTTTTGCAGATTCAATCCATTTCGCAAAGTAGTTCTGATGTCCCATGGGAAGGGAATTAAAATATGAGTAAGCTTTTGGATCGTCTTTCAGGCATCGGACGAACTCATTAGGAATAGTCACCTTTCTATCATCTGCCTCGAGCTGAACTCTGACTGTATCTCCGGCCTTCTTACCTGTGCCTTGACGAATGCGGGCATTGACAGGCATGATGAATGTGCCTTCACCCATGGGGAGCAGCGCAGTCTTCTCAAACTTAAATTCATCGATTGAACCTTTGACTCTGAAAGAGACGAAGCATCCAGGCTTCAACTTTTGTGCCTGCGCCCGCGTGATCTCAATATAAGACCACCCTGTTTTTTCTCCCTGCTTATCGAATTTCTGGATGACGGTACGATAGCTTAACATAATGACAACCTACGGGAGGTGAAATTACGTCTAATCTGAAAGAAAATCTACCGTGATGTGTTATTTGCGGCGACCTCGTAATAGCCAAACTTCTTGGTAAGCCTGATGGTATCACCGTAACAGTTGATGCCTACGCCGGCTTCAATCACGTCATATCCGGTACAGGATTTTTTTTGTTCTGGTGCAGGTGTGGTGAACGTGAATCCTGACCAGGTTAGAACTACTGCTGTCACAACAATAAGTATGAATAAAGTTCTCTTCATACGAGTGGTTATAATTAAACATGGCGCCTGAAATATTAACGATCGAGTCGTTCTTGGCGCTTCATTGGATACTGAGAGGTGGGTATCCTGCGATGAGAAGTCTACTGTTCCTCATCTAAAAGCCTTAAATTAATCAGCTTTACAAATTTACGTCCTTTCGCTGTGAAACTTCTCTTTTTTAATTCGAAGTTTTTGTTAAGAGAAATCCAAAAACTTCGATTTTGGCATTCCAGAGCGTTTGTCTAATCGATAAATAACTTCGATTATCGTAGATGGAACGTTTACCGGAATAAAAAAGTTGAATTAGGTTATTAAAAATTACATTAGGTTTTTCCCTTTTGTTCGTCTTTTGAATGGAATCCAATGAAAAAATAAAACTGGGGGCGCCACTGAAGGCGTCCTCATTCAAAGTGTTGATGCTCGGGTCGGGAGAGTTGGGAAAAGAGGTGGTGATAGAGCTGCAAAGGCTGGGAGTCGAAGTGGTTGCGGTGGACAGATACGCCAACGCACCCGCGATGCATGTGGCCCATCGTTCTTATGTCATTTCAATGATCGATGGCGCTGCGTTGCGGAGAATAATCGAAGATGAAAAACCGGATCTGATCGTTCCGGAAGTTGAAGCCATCAATACAGATACGCTGATCGAGCTTGAAAAGGAGGGACACCGTGTGATTCCTACAGCAAACGCGGCGAAGCTTACCATGAACCGTGAAGGAATCCGTTCACTTGCTGCGGAGAAGCTTCAATTAAGAACATCCGGATATCGCTTTGCGGGAACATTCGATGAGTTTGAGAAAGCCGTGGAGGAGATTGGTACCCCATGTGTTGTAAAGCCGATTATGAGTTCTTCAGGAAAGGGACAAAGCACAGTGCGGACTCGCGAAGACATCGAAACTGCATGGCGTTATGCGCAGGAGGGAGGACGGACCGGCTCGGGAAAAGTGATCGTGGAGGAATTTATCAGTTTTGATTATGAGATCACACTTCTTACGATCAGTCACCGGGATGGTATTTCATTTTGTGACCCGATCGGACACCGTCAGGAACACGGTGATTACCATGAGTCATGGCAGCCACATCCCATGAGTGATATCGCATTGCAACAAGCCAAACACATCGCTGGCAGTGTAGTCAGTGCGTTGGGAGGCTGGGGAATCTTTGGTGTGGAGTTCTTCGTAAAAGGTGATGAGGTATTCTTCAGTGAGGTGTCTCCACGCCCTCACGACACCGGAATGGTAACGATGATCTCTCAGGACCTATCGGAGTTTGCTCTCCACGTTCGCGCGATCCTTGGACTTCCCATTCCTGTGATTCGCCAAACTGGACCTTCCGCATCTTCTGTGATTCTCGTGAAAGGAAATTCAGATGATGTGGTGTTCTCCAATATAGAAGAAGCCCTCGCGGAGCCCGACACGCAGATCAGATTATTCGGCAAGCCGGAAGTGCGCGGTGAAAGGCGACTTGGAGTATGCCTTGCGAAAGGGTCGTCGATCGAAGACGCCAGACGTAAGGCAAACCACGCCGCAGCAAGGCTTCGATATTCGCTTTAATTAATTTACTCCGCCCGGCGTCTGATTTCGTCCCTTACCATATTTCCGGAACGCGTGAGAGATTCTTTGGTCCAGTTATGCGTTCCGGTACCTGGCATCAGCGCTGCTGAATTTTCTTTCTTATCTGCTACTGACCAATTACACCAGGACAGCTTGTGCTTGTCGAGAAAGTCCCACCAACGTTGAGCCAATTCGGGATCTATAACGCCATGGCCAGACGCCTCAGTGACCCCAAACTCGGTGACAAAAAGCGGAAGCCCCATATTGATTGCTTTCTCTGCAATATCCATGAGATCCTGTTTATGCGTGGAAGAATAATAGTGCAGCGAATAGGCGATGTTGGTTCCCTTGATGGGATCAGCGGCAGCCTCATCAACGCGTTGAGACCAACGTCTCGATCCGCAGACGATCAGATTGTCGGGATCGTGTTTTCTTATCGCTGCGATTACTCGTTCTGAATATGGTTTGATCACCTCTTTCCATGAAACATCAAGAGGTTCATTGTAGATTTCGTAAATGATGTTCGGGTGATTTCCAAACTTTTGAGATACCTCTGAAAAAAACTCAATTGCTTCTTTCTCGTGCTTTTCTGCTTTGTGGTCATGCCAGTCGATAATGACATACAATCCGTTTTCCAAAGCAGCATTCACAACAGTATATATTTTCTGCTTTTCTCTTTCAGGGTTTTGCAAATATCCACCACCTTCAATTCCCATGGCAGCGCGCACTATGGTACACTTCCAATCTTTGGCCAGCCACGACACTGTTTCAGCCGTATAATACTGTCCCATCCATTGACTCCAGAACAGGGACATTCCGAAAAGCTGAACCTCGTTGTTGTGCTCGTCAAGGATTTTTGATCCAGACGTTTTCAGAGCACCGTGTTTTGCTACAGGAGAGCCCGCCGGAGCGGACTGTGACATAGTAACATTCAAGGTCAGCAGGAGGGCAAGCGCTGTCAAAAGAGGACGCATAAGGAATATTCG
>JAEYXN010000165.1 GCA_023431285.1 Bacteroidota bacterium | reverse complement strand
GAAATCGCCGATCTATTGCGATAACCGACTTTCACTGTCATATCCAGAGATCCGGTCGGCGATCCGTGATGGCCTCGTCCAGGCGATCCGCCAGAACTTCTTCACAGCAGAATCCATTGCCGGGGTTGCCACGGCGGGAATCGCTCAGGGTGTACTTGTAGCGGATGCCATGAGCCTGCCCTTTTTGTACGTCCGCCCAAAACCCAAAGATCATGGGATGGAAAACCTCATTGAAGGACGGGTTGTAAAAAACCAAAAGGTGGTACTGGTTGAAGACCTCGTCTCTACGGGAGGCAGCTCTCTGAAAGCGGCGGCAGCCCTTCGTGATGCAGGATTTGACGTACTTGGAATGGTTTGCATTTTCAGCTACGGGTTCGATATCGCGACAAGGAATTTTTATGACGCCAACACTTCTTTGATCAGCCTGAGCGACTATAGTCACCTGCTTAAGTTTGCGCAGGAAGAAAAGTACGTCAATGATGAACAGTTGGTGTCGCTGAAGGCATGGCGGGTTGATCCTTCTAACTGGAAAAAGTGATCGCCGTGGGCGCCGCTAATACGCAAACGTTCTCGCCTACCCCGCTCGTTACTCCTGTCTCTGCTGAATTCCCTACGATACCGAAAGGCTCCCCCATCACAGTGATTGGAGCAGGTGCTTTCGGCGGATGGTCTGCTTTATTTCTTCTCCGCCATGGGTATAAGGTGACACTCATTGATGCGTGGGGCGCCGGAAATTCCCGGTCCAGTTCCGGAGACGAGACCCGTGTGACAAGATCTACCTACGGGCATAATGAGCTTTACTTCCAGATGAACGTACGCGCACTCGAACTCTGGAAAGAGTACGAAAGATCCGTCGGACAAAATCTGTTCTTCAACAAAGGAGTTTTATGGTTTTGTTACAAGAAAGACAATCCCCTTGTCGATGATTCCATCCCCTTTGCAAAGAAGTTCGGGATGGAATACGAATACCTTTCTGTCGCTGATCTCCGTAGTCGTTTCCCACAGGTAAGGTGTGATGATCTTTCACATGCGTATTTTGATTCTTTCGGCGGGTATCTAAGAGCTCGTGACGGAATGAGAAGCGTTCTTTCAACTTTTATTGCTGAAGGTGGTTCGTTCATCCAGGCTGAGGCAAATCCAGGTAACATTACAAATGGCAGAATGGCTGACATTCGCCTGTCTAACGGTACGTCTATCCGGACGGAAAACTTCCTCTTTGCTTGTGGGTCATGGCTCCCTCAGATTTTTCCGAAGGTCTTATCCGAAGTCATTAAATGTACCCGCCAGGAAGTCTATTATTTCGGAGTTCCCGCAGCCGAAGCCGTTGCCTTCGACAATCTTCCGGTTTGGATCGATCTTGATGATCAAAACTTTTATTATGGGATTGCCGACAATGCTTCACGCGGATTCAAGATTGGCGTTGACAAAAGGGGTCCTGCATTTGATCCTACCAATGGCGAACATTCACATGACGCAGATGTATTGAGTGCTGCCAGAAAATTCATAGCGCATCGCTTCCCTGCACTTGCCAAAGCTCCATTAGTGGAGAATCGCGTATGCCCATACGAAAACTCCATAGACGGTAATTTCATTTTCGATCGCCATCCCGAAATTTCAAATGTATTCCTTTTGGGAGGCGGTTCAGGTCACGGGTTTAAGCATGGTCCTGCATTAGGGGAATTGGTTTCGAAATGTTTGTCTGGCGAATCCAAAGTGCCCGATCTCTTCCGAATGAAATAACCATCCTCTTCCTATTTCATTATTCTTTTCCTGGCATCTTAGAAACACGTTCTAACATCGTCCGCGACAAGCGATGCAGGCACCACTTTTTCGCTTTTCAACTACAAACCAATTACGTTATGGCAAAAAAATATGGAAAGAAAGCGCAGTCTAGCGTAAAGAGCGCTATGAAGCGTAGGAAACGAGGAACGCTCAAGAGCGGATCCGGCAGAAAAGTGACAAGTAAAAAGCAGGCAATAGCCATAGGGTTGTCTGAGGCACGAAAAAAGGGAGCAAAGGTCCCGAAGAAGAAAACCGCGAAGAAAGCGACGAAACGCAAGACCGGAACAGCTGCAAAGAAAAGAAGCCCAGCAAAAAAAACAAGAAAGCGTTCATCGCGCTCGTAGACATAATGCTACAGCTACGAGATAGAAAAACACTGATGTGTACATCAGTGCAATGCCCCATGCATTATCACCTATGGTATCAGATTCGTGGCTACTAATACAAAACAGAAAATTATGGACAACCAGAACATGGACAACCATCGGTCCGACCGTCCTTCGGGACGTCAGGCTGCAGAACAACCCGAGCATTCGGGCAGCGAGAGTCCGTCTACCGAGAGCCTGCATCAGGGTCAGGGACCTGATCTGATCAGTCAGGATCAACGAGTTCAGAAGAAGAACAAGGGGATTCAGGAACTGGATAAAGGCCCGGGACGCGATGATGTCAAAGAATCTCTGGAGCAATCAGTAGGGAGTCTCAAGAGTAAAGAGGATCTCGACAAGCGGGGAGAAGACCTGCATGATCCGGAAAGCGACCAATGACAATTAATATTCATCAAAAACAAAAGGTGCGCCTCACGACGCACCTTTTTTATTAAAGGATCTATTGAACTATTGTGCTTCAGTCTGAGCCAGCCAGTTGGAAGTAATGTCATTAAGGACTTTAACTTTATGATTAAAGTCGCCCTTAATCTTCTCGCGAATCCTCTGCATATTATCCAAAAGGTCGTTGGTATCGTCAGGCAGAGCCTCCTCGAGATATTCACGAATGCGTTTTGAAATGGTGGGAGACTTCCCGTTTGTAGACACTCCTATTTTCAGATTTCCCTTCGTGACTACTGATCCAAGGTAAAAATCACATAGCTCCGGGGTATCTGCTACATTGATCAAAATTCTTCTTCCACGGGCAAAGTTTCGAATCGTTTCATGCAGTTGCCTGTTATCCGTTCCAAGAATAACAAGATCCTTTTCCCAAAGGTCCCACAACTTAAAATTCCTCTCAAACAATGTTACGTGAGGGTGCATTGAAGCAAGTTCTTTTATATCCTGTCGAATTGTACGCGCGACAAGTGTGACACGTGCTTCCGGACTATTCTTCAATACAGCACTCAGCTTTTCGAGTCCTACATGACCACCTCCAACAATAAGTGTCTGCAGCGACTCAAGCTTCAGAAAAATAGGGAAAAGGTTATTGCGCTCATCCATGATTCGTTTTTTAGTCTAACCCTTTACTGATAATTTTTCACTACCTCAGATTCGAGAATCTTATTCATCTCGTGCGCATACTTAACCACCTCTCCCAGCACAATTATCCCGGGAGATTCAAGATCTTCCGCGCGCGTGAGAGAAAGAATGTTCGATACGGTGCCCACCACGCTTTTTTGATTTGCCATCGTACCGTTCTGGATGATTGCTACAGGAAGGTCACCTTTATCGTTCTCCAAAAAACAGGACACGATATGCGCAAGCCTTCGCATTCCCATTAGAACAATCACGGTGCCGGTGGATTGTGCCGCCAAATTAATGTCCTCAGACAACTTTCCTTCTTTTGTTGTTCCCGTGATGACCCAAAAGCTTTCACTAACGCCACGCGACGTTACGGGTATCCGCAGAGACGCCGGCACCGCTATGGCGCTACTGATCCCTGGAACCACCGCAGTCTGGATACCATGAGCATTGGCATATTCAATCTCCTCCATACCTCTCCCAAAAACAAAAGGATCGCCGCCTTTAAGACGAACCACATGGCCGTGCAGATAGGCGAGCTCCACAATCATTTCATTGATCTCCTGCTGTGAATACGAGTGCGTCCCGGCGCGCTTTCCCACAGACAACGCAGGAATACCCTCCGGGATAAGCTGCAGTATTTCCTCTGAGACAAGGGCGTCAAACAGCACGACATCGGCAGCTTTCAAAGTGTTCACTCCTTTCAAAGTGATCAGCTCTGGATCTCCAGGTCCCGCTCCCACCAATGTAAGGCGAGGCTCCTTGCGAAATGTGAACACTGTTGGTATCATTTTGTCACCGCTTCCTTTTCGTTGCGGAATACAAACACATCAGCGAGAAACTTCCTGGCATCCTCCAGGTATGAGATAGCAAACTCTTCTGTTGGCTCATTCTTATTGATCCGGAGAACGAACTCTCTGAAGTTAGGCATATCGATTAACCCAGTGTCAACGAACTCACGCTGAAAGTCATTCATAACCTGGATCTGCGTACTTGGTCTGATGTCTCTGGATAACAGCAGCGCCTTCGCCGTATTGATTAAGGAACTGTAGCTGTGATAGATCGAATCAGCATATTGCTGGTTTCTCAAAGTTTCCGTAGCCCACTCAATCTTCTCTTCAGAATCATTGAGAAGCGTAGCGACCAGATCAATAATCACACCCGCGCACTCACCCGTAGTAGTATGAAGAATGAAGTTTGCATCCTGTCCCCAGTCTATGTAATCGGTTGGCACAGCAGTTGTCGTGTCCGCCAGTGGCTTGAGAAGCGCATAGAAATGTGTTCTTCCCATACGCGCGAAATAGTCATGGTAATACTCTCCGTCGTTGGAGTTCGCTTCGTAGTCATTTAAAAGCACTCTCAACGCGTCAGGTCCGCGTTTACTAGGAAGTTTTATGATCTTATCAGAAATAATTCCTCCTCCATTACCTGTCTTCCCACCACCGAGAAGAACAACAAGCGCAGGAATAACTTTACCCTGTTTGTCTTTAATCGTGCTTCCGTGTAGCCCAATGCTGGCAAGTCCATGTTGACCACATGAGTTAGGGCATCCGCTGATCTTGATCTTGATGTCGTTATTGTAGATAAGATCAGGATATTCTTTTCTGATCACTTCCTCCAGTGCAAGAGATATGTGAGTGCTGTCAGAGATTGCAAGCGCACATGATTCTGTCCCGGGACATGCTGTAACGTCGGCAACACTGTCGAACCCAGGTTCTGCAAGACCAAGTTGATCCAGCGCGACGTAAAGTTGTTTGATGGCATCAGGTCGTACGAAACGCAGAAGGTAACCCTGGTTGATGGTTACGCGCAGTTCATCGGACGCGTACGTATCAACTACGTCTGCAAATTTCCTGGTAAGATCCGATGACATGTTTCCTAATGGAAGTTTTACGTAAACACCGTAGAAACCTTTCTGTTTCTGCTCGAAAGTGTTCGTCTTTTTCCAACGCTCAAACTTTTTCGTATCGGCAATTTCGACTTCAGGAAACTCACGATCTTCAGGTACGGATGGAGCAGGAAGCACGTTCAGATCAATAGGGAATGCTTGGCTCTTCAATGCTTTTCGCTCTTCTTCCACCAGCTCCATTATTTTCTCAAGACCGAGATCATCAAGAAGAAACTTGAAGCGCGCTTTCATCCGGCGTGTACGCTCACCATAACGATCGAATACACGAAGAACCGCCTCTGTAAATGGAATGATCTGATCCTCTTCGAGAAACTCATACGCAAGCAGGGACAAATAGGGATTGGCACCCAATCCACCGCCGATCATTACTTTGAAGCCTCTTTTTCCATCAACGACTTTCGCTATAAATCCAAGGTCGTTAATGAAAGAGTAAGCTGTATCACTATCACTTGATGAGAAAGATATCTTGAACTTCCGGCCCATTTCCTGACAAACAGGGTTCCTCAACAGATAGTCGAACGTTTGATAAGCATGCGGAGTGACATCGAATGGTTCATTGGGATCAATACCAGCGATGTCCGATGCGGTCACGTTTCTTACTGTGTTGCCGCAAGCCTCACGGGTTGTAATCTTATCCTTCTCAAGCAACGCAAAAAGCTCCGGGGTACGGTCCAGGCTCACAAAATGGATCTGGATATCCTGACGGGTGGTCGCATGGAGATTACTGCTCGCATATTCATCAGATATCTCTGCAATGCGGCGCAACTGCTTTGTCGTAACACGTCCTAAAGGGAGTTTTATCCGGATCATCTGAACCCCTGGCTGGCGCTGTCCGTAGATACCCCTGACGAGGCGGAGACTACGAAACTTGTCATCGTCGATCTTTCCCTCTCTAAACAGGCGGATTTTCTTTTCAAGATCGATTAAGTCGCGAGCCACGACCGGGTTTGTGATGTCTTCGAGTTCTGAGCGGAAGCTTTGCATACCTAAGGGCTGTTTGTTCGGTTAAATACGTTTGAAACGAAAGAGCCTTTCCATTTGGGACAGGAAAGGCTCGTATCTGTTTATTTTTGAATTCTCACTAGATAACGTCCATTGTCCCCACCACCAGGCGCACCTTCCAGCAACACATCTTCCTGGAACTAATATCTACTAAAGTAGTGGATGTTATCATGAAACGAAAGTAGGTCATGAATGTTTAAGATCAAACCACTTGCAATGAAATTTTATGAGTTTTTACAGACAATGCCTGACTTCCCTGTTTTGCAATCGATAGAAGGGTTATTTCATTGCAAAAATCACAACGGAAGATGGGTCTGGCCTCCTGAAATGCGTAGGCCAAATTCGGGAATTGAAGGGTTCAGATCCTGAAAACAAGAGTGAAAAAGCCCCCCTGAAGACAGACGCCTATTCCAGGGCGGTTGCCTTAGCCGGGAGCACCTCCCGAGGCAGAAGGCTTTGAACCAGCCATAAAACACAAAAAGCCGTCAACGACGGCTTTCTTGTATATCGATGGAGCTCAGGATTAATTTCCCATCTTCTCCATTTCCTTCTCAAATGTCTCCTTGAACTTCTCGTAATCGTAGTCAATACGCAGCCGCTCATCTTTGGAAAGGCGCTCATTGTAAGTAGCTACAAGTTCATCTGCAGAAAGCTCAATCGCGATGTACGTCTTATAAGTACCTCCGTCAGTCTTCATCAATTTCTCACAAAGCGTGCGGATGCCGGAAAGCTTTTGCTCCACGATCTCACGGTTGAGTTGCTCAAAGCGTTCTTCTACTTGCTCCTTGTTGTTCATCTCACGGGAGTTTGTGTAGTTATCCGTTACCGCTTTGACGGTTGTCGAAATACTCGCCGCGAGCTCAGCTCTTGCGTTGGCGAGAGCTTTCTTTTTAGAGGTCACCTGATCCTGACTTTCGCCGATGGAGTTGGCGCGGAAGAATTTGTTGTTTGTGAAGAATTCCGAACCGGAGCATGGCACTATTACCTCTTTTTCACCGGAAGGAGCTTTTTCCTTGCTCTTACAGCCCGTAATCAGAACTGCACAAAGAGCTAGCAGTAGAAGCGTTGAATTGGTAAGCGTTTTCATAGTATAAGGCAAATTTTAGTTTACTTGTTTCTTGTTAAGGCAAAAGGAGTACCAAAATAACTTTTATATGTGGTGTTCCTATTGTAAGACATTGTCTATCAATTCATTCATCCGATCTTTTTCCAGCGTTTCCAGTGCCTTGTTATAGGCATCTACACTGGATCTATCATAATCGAGGCCGAAGCCTTTTATCCTGTCCAGAGTGGTGGCATAAATCTCTCTGTTGTCTTTCACAGAAGTCACCTTGATGGTACTGGTGAGGTAGGTCACGTATATGCTACCGGAAACTGATCCCTTCTCCGAGTCGGCCCGGACGTCAAACCATAAGTCGGCCTTAGCCTTTACGTCGGTGAACTCGAATCCGTTACTCGCCAGAATATTCTTAACCTTGTTACTGATCTGAAAATGGTTCTTGATGTGTCCCAACGTTTTCTCATCAGCAGAAAAAAATACAAGAGGTCTCTGCACACTCAGTGTTATCTGCGTCGCTGGTGTCTTCAGTGTTTTTACCACCAGATTATAAATATCTCCGGAAGAGCCACTAAGTGCATCGATATCCACCCTGACACTTACCGTTTGCTCGAGTTCCTTTGATCCTATCTTGTTCATAAGGATCCGTACCTCTCCTTTGTCATTCGTTTTGTAAGTAGGGAAAATATCCCCCGATCCCTTTTCGAACCCTGCAGAAAGTGCCAGCCCCGGAACTTGTTTGTTCGTATCGCGGAAAGAAGCTCTCACCAACACCTGTTGTGCATTCTTATCCAGGCGCCGATTGATTCTTATCTCCGATGGATCTGGAGTAAGATGGATCTTGCCCAGAAGAGATTGAATTGACGCGTAGATCTCGTTGACAAGCAGGATCTGCCGGTCTTCCATCGTAACGGGAATCGCGTCCGTGAGATATTTTTCAACACTTCTGAAAGCCTGAAAATAAAATGTCAGCGCCTGTAACCGATCACCCTTCTCTTCGGACTGTTTCCCTTTGAGATAATAGTCTGTGGCCAGAATAGTTGCGTTCCGTTTTTGTTCTTCCTTCAACTGGCGATAACGCGAAATAGATAATCTGTAATACACCCAGTAGTTGGAAGCATCTTCCCACACATCAACTATTTCAAACTCTTCAATTTCATCAGCAGCGGTAGTCTGAATGATCTGTTCGTATTGCTCATGAAATTTATTTCCAACTTCAAGTTGATTAAATATCGACGTACTGGAAACGTTGACCTTGATTTGCGAAACAAGATCATCGAGAGCGCTCTTTTTTGCGGATTGGATATAGTTGTTGGTCCCGTCCTTTCTGCTATGACCGATACCTGTGTAATAGCCAGATTGAAGGGGCAATGATTTGAGCCAGGACGGTTTCAGCGCCTCCGGATCGGGCGGAGTGACCTTCGGGCTACATGCGAAAGCAGTGAAGACGATAAAGGCTAAAAGTCTGGTCACAAAAAATGTGTTAGGTACCGGGGCCAATTATGCCACATCTGTGCCAAAATTGTGATAACAAATCTACACGGCTTTGCCCACCGAAGGTTGCCGATGTAACTTATTTTCTTTTCCTGGCTATTATCAAAAGAAAAAGGCCCCTCTCGGAGCCTGGTATTTTATGACTTAGTCGCCTCCACCCTTGGACACGACTTCGTAGGAAGTCGCCGTTGCAGAATAGTATTCCCTGTTCAGACGGGCGATGTTAGTGAGGCTGATTCCCTTCGGACATTCAGCTTCACACGCCCCGGTATTGGTGCAGGCCCCGAATCCTTCTGCATCCATTTGCGCCACCATCTTCTCAGCACGCTCTTTACGCTCAGGTTTTCCCTGCGGCAGAAGCGCGAACTGTGAAACTTTAGCGCTCACAAAAAGCATTGCGGAAGCATTCTTACATGCAGCTACACACGCACCACAGGCAATACATGTAGCCGAGTCAAATGCTTCGTCGGCGATCTTCTTAGGGATCGGAATTTCGTTTCCATCAGGTACACCACCTGTATTGACACTGACGTATCCTCCAGCCTGCTGGATACGATCAAAGGCAGTGCGGTCTACTACAAGATCCTTGATCACCGGGAAGGCAGTGGCTCTCCATGGTTCAACAGTGATGGTTTCGCCATCCTTGAAGGTACGCATGTGCAGCTGACAGGTCGTTGTTTGCAACGGTCCGTGTGGACGTCCATTGATATACATACTGCACATTCCGCAAATCCCCTCGCGACAATCGTGATCAAAAGCCACAGGCTCCTGACCTTTCTTAACGAGGTCGATATTGAGCACATCAAACATTTCGAGGAATGACATATCCTCTGAAACGTGATCGAGAACATAAGTTTGGAACGCTCCTTTTGCAGATGCGTTCTTTTGTCTCCAGACTTTCAGTGTGATCTTCATAGTGAAGTTATTCTTACCAGGGTTCCCCGCGGAACCGATTACTTATAGCTACGTTGTGTCAGTTTAACATTTTCGAACTTCAGCTCTTCCTTGTGAAGAACCTCAGGCTGGTTCTCTCCTTTGTATTCCCAGGCTGCTACGTACGCAAACGCATCGTCATTACGCTGAGCTTCTCCATCCTGAGTCTGTGATTCTTCACGGAAGTGTCCGCCGCAAGACTCTGTGCGATTAAGAGCGTCGTCCACCATTAATTCACCAAGCTCCATAAAGTCAGCGACTCTTAGAGCTTTCTCCAATTCCTGGTTAAGTTCATTGGAGGATCCAACCACATTCACATTGTTCCAATACTCTGAACGAAGTTGTTGGATGAGACCTTTTGCCTTTCTCAGGCCTGCATCGTTTCTCGACATCCCACAGTATTCCCACATGATCAGTCCGAGTTCCCTGTGATACTCGTCGACAGTCTTGGTACCCTTGATGGAGAGGAACTTATTAATGGAAGCATTCACCTTCTCTATTGCTTCCGTGAACTCAGGACGGTCTGTGCTTATCTTTTCCGAGGACATTGAGGCCAGATAGTCACCGATAGTATAAGGAATGACGAAGTATCCATCGGCGAGACCCTGCATCAGGGCGCTGGCACCAAGCCTGTTGGCTCCGTGATCCGAGAAGTTTGCTTCGCCAAGTGCATAGAGACCCGGAACTGTAGTCATCAGGTTGTAATCAACCCAAAGACCTCCCATGGTATAGTGCACAGCCGGATAAATCATCATTGGCATCTCGTACGGATTGTCACCCGTGATCTGCCTATACATATCGAACAGGTTCCCGTATTTTGCTTCGATGGTTTTCTTTCCGTCGCGCTTGATCGCATCGGAGAAATCCAGAAACACAGCGAGTCCGCTACCTACGCCCCTGCCTTCGTCGCACATGTATTTTGCGTTGCGTGACGCAACGTCCCTTGGAACCAGGTTTCCGAAGGAAGGATATTTTCTTTCCAGGAAGTAATCGCGTTCTGATTCAGGAATCTTCACTGCATCTGCAGCCTTTAATCCCGGGCGAGCTGTCTTCGGTACCCACACGCGACCATCATTCCGCAGAGACTCAGACATCAGCGTAAGCTTAGACTGATGAGTTCCGGAAACAGGAATACAAGTCGGGTGAATCTGTGTATAGCAAGGGTTACCAAACAGAGCGCCTTTCTTATGAGCGCGCCATGCAGCCGTGACGTTTGATCCTTTCGCGTTCGTTGAAAGGAAAAACACGTTTCCGTATCCGCCAGTACAAAGAAGAACTGCGTGAGCGCTATGTGCTTCAACTTTACCGGTGACGAGATCGCGTGTTATTATTCCACGCGCTTTACCGTCTACAAGCACCACGTCAAGCATTTCAGTCCGGTTATACATCTTAACCTTACCGGCGGCAATCTGACGGTTCAGTGCACTATAAGCACCAAGCAGAAGCTGTTGTCCAGTCTGCCCGCGTGCATAGAACGTGCGTGACACCTGCGCTCCACCGAAAGAACGGTTTGCGAGGGTTCCTCCGTATTCACGAGCAAACGGAACACCCTGGGCCACGCATTGGTCGATGATGTTCACACTGACTTCAGCAAGACGATAAACGTTTCCTTCGCGGGCACGGTAGTCCCCTCCTTTGATAGTATCGTAGAACAGACGGTAAACACTGTCACCATCGTTCTGATAATTCTTGGCTGCATTGATACCACCTTGTGCTGCGATACTGTGCGCTCTGCGAGGGCTGTCCTGAAAACAGAATGCTTTCACATTGTATCCAAGCTCTCCCAATGATGCTGCGGCGGATGCGCCGGCGAGCCCTGTTCCTACCACGATTACATCATACTTCCGCTTATTGGCAGGATTGACCAGTTTCAAATTGAATTTGTGCTTGGTCCATTTCTCTGCTAAAGGGCCTTCAGGAATTTTCGATTCAAGTTTCATATGGTAAAAACAGAAAATTAAATAGTGATATCCAGGTACATTAAGATAGGTATGAGGGCGAAAAGCAATGGAACGACAATCGCGAACGCCTTGCCCACAAACTTAATAACAGGGTTGTACTTAGGATGGTTTGCTCCAAGTGTCTGAAAAGCACTGATGAATCCGTGCCATAGGTGAAACGCCAGCAGAAGCATGCTTACGACATATACAGCGACATACGCAATATTGGAATAGGCGACATCCACAACGGCGAAAAGGTCTTTCACGTCGGCGCCATCATAGTTTTTGGACGGAATTCCGCCCCAATGCATTTCATACCAGAATCCCTTAAGGTGAATGACAAGGAAGATCAGGATGAACGTACCGAGGATACCCATGTTCCGGGAAGTCCAGTGCGAAGAGTTCTTAGTGACTGCATATCCCTGCGGTCCACGTGCCGCACTGTTGTTACGCGACAGCCAGATCGCCCAGATCACATGCACGAGAATTAGTATGTAGTTGACATAGCTGATAGTCTTAATCAATGGATTAGACGTCATGAATTGAGCGTAGATATTAAACGCTTCGCCTCCATCGTTCTTCAGGAGCTGCAGATTTCCGATAAGGTGGACAACCAGGAAGAGAATCAGGAAGAGGCCGGTCAGCGCCATCAGAAGTTTTCTGCCGATGGTACTCGACAGAAATTTTAAAAACCAGTTCATACGCGTTAGCTGAAATATTTTGCGAAAAATAATCCCCAAAGCGTATTATACCAAAGCGATCTTTACTTTATATATATTCTAAATAGGTGTATTTGAGGGGCAGGTGAGCAATCAAAGAACCTCGAATAGAAAAATGATGAGCACCACGACGCTCAGCGTCACGAGGAGGAACCATTCTTTCCTGACAAATCCACTGACCATTCTGATAAGAGTTCTCATAGCACTTTGATTCACGTTACGAAAGAGTTGCCTGCATTTTAGCGACCAAAAATTCAAAGAGCTCATTCACAGTAGATTGCCAAATTATCGAGCAGGTATTCGATTCTCATTTCAAATAAAATACAGAGTTTTTTCCCAATCATGGAAAATGGATGGCTCTCATCCCCCGGTTCGGGGCACCGGAGAACACCTTCGTTTTGACCGGAAGGAAATGCAGAATTTGTCGCACTCATTTCCCGATTACAATTACTTTTACGGTTCAACCACTACGAATAATGTACCTGATTTTCGACACGGAAACCACCGGGGTTCCGCACAATAAGTCTGCCCCTATATCTGATCTCGACAACTGGCCACGACTCGTGCAGCTGGCATGGCAACTTCACGACAGTCGCGGTAAACTGATCTCCAGGAACAATCTCATTGTCAGGCCCGACGGATTTGATATCCCTTATAAAGCCGAACAAATTCACGGGATATCCACGAAACGTGCCCTGGAAGAAGGACACGAACTGATGGATGTGCTCGCATTCTTCATCGCGGATCTAAACAAGACATCGCAGCTCGTCGGACATAATATCGAATTCGACATCAGCATCATCGGCGCTGAATTTCTGCGGAAGCAGCTGGCACCTGAACAGTTTCTAAACCTCAGCAGGATCGATACCGGCCTCTCCTCCACAGAGTTCTGTAATCTAACGGGAGGGATAGGCGGCAAACTCAAAATGCCCCGCCTTCATGAATTGCACGAAAAACTATTCGGAAAAGGATTTGGCGATGCGCACGACGCCGCCTATGACGTAGCTGCGACGGCCCGATGCTTCTTCGGTCTCATCAGCAAGAGGGTTGTCAAGCCCTTCGATGAAACAGCGGTGGAAGAAATCGAATACGAAGAGCCAAACCTGGACGCCGCTAACTTTGCGAAACGGGAAAAGAAAAAGGAAGCCGGGTATTCTCTGTCGGAGAAAGAAGCGGTACTTACGGATAAACCATTCGTACACCTGCATGCCCATTCACAATTCTCGGTTCTCCAGGCTACGCCGGATATAAAATCAATGGTAGCGAAAGCCAAGGCTCATAATATGCCTGCTATTGCGCTTACTGATCTTGGTAATATGTATGGGGCCTTCAAGTTTGTCCGGGAAGCCGCGAACCATGAGATCAAACCAATTGTAGGATGTGAATTCTTTCTGGCTGATGAACGTAGAAAACTGAAGTTCACAAAGGATAACCCTGACAAGCGCTATCAACAGGTATTGATTGCCAAGAACAAAGATGGTTATCACAATCTCGCCAAACTTAGCTCTTACGGATTCATCGAAGGTCTTTACGGAATTTATCCACGTATCGATAAAGAATTGGTATCACAGTTCAAGTCAGATCTCATAGCAACCACGGGCGGCCTCGCCAGTGAGGTCCCTCACCTTATACTTAACGTTGGAGAAAAGCAGGCTGAGGAAGCTTTCAAATGGTGGCATCAGCAATTCGGCGAAGACTTCTATGTCGAACTGAACCGACACGGTATCCCGGAAGAGGACCACGTCAATGAAACGCTTCTTCGATTCGCGCGGAAACACGGTGTAAAATATTTCGCCGCCAATGAGAACTTCTATCTCGATAAAGAAGAAGCCAACGCACACGATGTTCTACTCTGTATTAAGGAAGGAGAATTCAAATCGACCCCGATTGGTTACGGCCGCGGACATCGTTACGGACTTCAGAATACAGAATACTATTTCAAGTCGCAGGAAGAAATGAAATCAATCTTCCGCGATCTGCCGGAAGCCATTGAAACAATCAGCGAGATACTCG
>JAEYXN010000156.1 GCA_023431285.1 Bacteroidota bacterium | reverse complement strand
CCCCAGAGATATAAGTTTCGGTCGGTAAGAATGGTCCATGGATCTTCGCCCTCATTGGTGGTCAGCAATAAAACTTTGTAGACTGGTTTCTCAGGGGCGGGCACGCTGGTGATTTCATTTACATTTTTATTATGCTTTCGGGATAGTGCCCTGGAGTCTTCAAGGAACAAACGATATGCTTCCTGTGCTTCCGGTGTCTTGATGAATTTCAGGTGGGCGGATGTGTTTCCTGCTGCTGGAATCATATAATAATCTTTCGCGGCATCGGCGGTACGATGAACCCATGCCAGGTAATAACCCGCGGAGTCAATCCTCGTAATGGAGCTATCGGGTTTGAAAACAATCTTCTCCAGCTCAAGATAAGCAAGGGATCCTCCGTCCGTGTAGCGCTTGCGTTGTCCTGATACGAAGTTTCCCAATGAGTAAGCGACAAACTGATTCTTTTCCTTTCTCCATTCCATCGGTTGTATCACATGAGGATGTGCTCCGATGACAAGTTGGGCCCCGTGGCGGAAGCAAAACTCTGTGATCATTTTTTGTGATGCAGAAGGAAGGCTCTGATATTCGTTACCCCAGTGAGTAAAGACTATTATGACATCGGGTTTTGCTGCTTTTGCTAAGAGAAGATCTTTCCTCATCACCGCAGTGTCGAGCATATTAACGATATTCGGATGGCGTACAGGCAAACCGTTAGTACCGTAGGTATAATTCAGCAGCGCGAGTGAAAAGCCGTTCTTATATATCATCAACGGATATTTCCTGGCCCTCTCTGCGCTGTCTTTGAAGGTTCCTGTATGCGGGATGTTCAGAGAGTCCAGTACGCGAATCGTTCTTTCAAGACCTTTCTTCCCGCGATCTACACAATGATTATTGGAGGTAACCAGTGCATCGAATCCCATCGACTTCAACGCAATGGCCAGTGCGTCGGGGCTGCTAAACTGCGGATATCCTTTATAGGGAGGTCCAGCAAGCGTTACTTCAAGATTTGTAATGGCCAGATCAGGTGTCTTGACGAAGGGGACCAGGCGTTCAAAACATGAAGTATAGTCGTAAACTCCTGCGGACTTATTATACGCTGACGCGATCTGCGAGTCGTGACCCATCACATCACCCGCAAACAGGAGAGAAAGTCGGGTTGTATCCTGCGCAGCCGATATGAATGACAGTAAACAGGCTGCTAAAAAAGTAATGATTCTCATATTATTTGTTCGGGTCAACAGATCGCTCCGTTTACCTCCATGATTTTATCCTCGAGAATAACGAAAACTTTGTCGTCTTTTTGTGGTCTGATCTGTGCAAGGCCTGTAAACACGCCGAACGCCGGTAATAGCGCCTGTTGCTGACCGAAATAGAAACATGGAAGCGTGATCCTCTGTTTCCCGCGGCCGTGGAGACATACACCCGGGTGAATATGACCTGCGAGGTTATAGTATCCCGGCGCTACATCGGTCAATGGATGGTGTGTGAGAATAAAGTTTCCGATAACGAGATGATCGTGCAGCCGGATGCCTTTTCGTTCGTACTGAAGATCACTCATCACATCATGGTTACCGAGGACCAATTCGAAGGACACATTGCTGAAATGTTTCACCAGTTCGCCGAATACTTCCCATTCGGGATTGTAATAGCTATGAAACAGATCACCAAGACAAAGTACGCGCGCAGGCCTTACAGTTTGAATTATGTCGAGGAGCACTTCGAGATTTCTATCGTTGGCTTTTGAAGGAAGAGGTATGCCGGCCTTCCGAAAATGATTAATCTTGCCGAGGTGAAGGTCGGCAAGTAGCACCGTGTTGAATCTCGGCCAGTATAACGCCTTGTGACACAGCAGTTCAAAAATTTCTCCCGAGATCTCAACCTTCATGCGGCGGCCCGTAATTTGTTAAATTGGTAACGCGAAGATAATTTTAAATATGCAAAAAGGTATTCTGACTCTTTTCATTTTGTGTTTCACTGTCGTCTTCCCGGGGTTTTCCCAGCGGCAACCTCCACCTTTTAAGAAATTTGTGCATGTCGACAAAAAAGATTCGCTTCCATACGGACTTCTGGAGCCACTGAAGCCGGTTGCGGGTCAGAAATATCCTTTGGTGATTTACCTTCATGGTTCGAGCGAGCGAGGAACGGATAACACAAAGCATATAAAACATATTCAGATTCTGTTTAATTACAATACATTTGACAAGTATCCTTGTTACGTTTTTGCACCGCAGTGTCCAAAGGGAGAAATCTGGTCGACGATGATGAATGGAAAATCATTCAGCGCTACTCCTACCCGTCCAATGGCGATGCTTCTTCAGGTTATGGAAAAGCTGGCTATTGAATATCCGATCGACCACACCAGGATTTATGTTACAGGTGTATCGATGGGTGGTTATGGCGTTTGGGATCTGCTTGCACGACTTCCCTATCGTTTTGCTGCGGGCGTACCCATTTGCGGCGGCGGAGATCCAAAGACGGTCCAAAAAATCAAGCACATCCCTATTTGGGCTTTTCACGGAGCCGAGGATCAGACTGTTCCAGCAGAGGCAACACGGGTAATGATTTACGGGCTTCAGGGGGCAGGTGCGCTCCCGGGATATACTGAGTTCCCTGGGATTGGTCATACCAGTTGGCACCAGGCTTATAAAGAGCCTCAACTCATGCCCTGGTTGTGGAAGCAAAAGTTAAAGCTCTGACCTTACGTTAGTATCGCCGTATAGCTGTGGCGTTGCTTTTGGTGAGTGGCATCATCACCTGGTGGAGTTATTCTTCAGAATATTGAACTGCCATCCTTCTGATCCGGTCTTCAAGTTTTTCAGAGGTCAGTTTCTCGCGCATGTGATCGACCATAATCGGAAATGCGAATGGCGTGGGCTTATCGGGACGCGCAAGAATAATCTTCTGATGCGAAATTCTTTCGAGCGCCCGACGAAGCCGTGCTTCTTCCAATTGAAAGTCCATTACTTCTTCATAAGCCTGACGAAGCAGCAGATTATGTGCTTCGTAATCATGGAACACACTGAAAAATAATTGAGAGGACGATTGGAGGTGTCTGTCTTTAACCGGTTTTCCGGGATATCCTTTGAATATAAGTCCTGAAATAGCTGCGATGTCCCGGAACTTCCGACGTGCCATCTCAGTACTATTGATGCTGGCCTGAATGTCATGCATCAGATTCGTGCTACCGAGTACATCGGTTTCAATAGCTTCCTCTATGGGAATGGGTTGATCCGACAGCAACTCAAACCCGTAATCATTCATGGCAATTGAAAACGTGATGGGTTGGATCTGAGCAATGCGATGCGCCACCAGTGCCGCCATGCCTTCGTGAACAAATCTTCCTTCGAAAGGATACATCACTACGTGATAGCCTTCATTCGTTTCAAAGTATTCAATCAGAAATTCATTCTTCGCGGGAACATGAGAGCGCTGTTGCTGAAGTGAGAACAACGGCTTCAAAAAAAGTAACTCTGTATCTTTCGCGACGTCGTGGACAACCTCGTCAATCTTGTTACGAATCATCTCGCTAAGCTGTGACGACAATGGCATTCGTCCTCCCTGCCACGAAGGGACCAGCCCCGACTTGCGGGAAGTCTTCCGAACGTGTACTTCCATTTCCTTGATTCGTACGAGTTCGAGGTTACGTCCCGCGAACCAAAAAACATCCCCGGGATTCAGCCGTGAGATAAAACCCTCCTCAATCGTTCCAAGATATTTTCCGGTGACGAATCTCACAAACAAAGAACTGTCCCCGACGATGGTCCCAATCGAAAGCCTGTGCTTCATTGCGATGGCACGATTCTCTACCTTGTAGACGCCATTGATGACAACAACTTTTCTGTACTCATTATACGCTTGCAATGAATCTCCGCCTGTTGTAACAAACCCAAGCAACCAGTGCCACTCGTCTTCAGTCATCGAACTGAAACTAAATGTCCCAGTCACTTCCTGAAAAATCTCTTCAGGCACGAATCCCTCGGATATCGCCAGCGTTAAGAGGTACTGCATCAGCACATCGAATGATCGGATGTAGGGGAAACGATCTTCTACGATCTTTCGCGTAGTAGCCTCGCGCAAAGCGGCGGCCTCCATGAGTTCCAGTGAATGGGTCGGGACAAAATAGATGCGGCTTGTTGCTCCGGGTTGGTGACCACTCCGTCCCGCGCGCTGGAGAAACCTGGCAACACCTTTCGGACCACCGATCTGGATCACTGTCTCTACGGGACGGAAATCTACTCCAAGGTCGAGGCTCGAAGTACATACCACCGCCTTAAGGTTTCCCTCGTGCAATTGATCTTCGACCCAGCTGCGCAGCGATTGACTGATCGACCCATGGTGCATCGCTATCGCTCCTGATAGTTCAGGCGCTTTATCGAGCATCTTCTGATACCAGATTTCGGCAAAACTTCTAGTGTTGGTAAAAATCAGCGTGGTCGTACTGCGCTTAACGATGTCGATCACTTTTTCGAGAAGGTGGATGCCGAGATGACCGGCCCATGGCATCTTCTCTACGGAGTCGGGCATCACCGAAACGATCTCAACTTTCTTTTCTATGTCCGCCCTGATTAGTACGTATTCTTTTTTATCGTAGTAACTGCCAAGCAATGCATGAAGGGCTTCCTCCATGTTTCCTATCGTTGCAGAGATTCCCCATACCCGCAAGCCGGGACAGATTGTTTTTAGTCGCGACAACCCGAGCTCTACCTGTACTCCTCTTTTTGAGCCCATGAGCTCATGCCATTCGTCGGCGACAACAGCTTTAAGGGATTTAAAAAATTCCGCATACCCTTTCTGAGTCATCAGGAGATGAAGGCTCTCCGGCGTGGTGATCAGGATTTCGGGAGGTTTCTCTTTCTGACGGGCGCGTTCCTTCACGGAGGTATCCCCTGATCTTACGCCGACTTTCCAGGGGACCCCAAGTTCTTCAATGATTCTTTTGGCTGATATTTCTATCTCCTTACTTAATGCCCTGATCGGCGTAATCCAGATTGCCTGCAGACCATTCTGTTTTTTCTTCCGCCAGTCGGGATTGCTTCTGATAAAATCCAGCACAACCGGCACTAATAGGGAATACGTCTTACCGCTACCGGTCGGCGCGTTGACAAGACCGCTCCGGCCCTGCAGGTAGGCATCCCACGCTTCAAGCTGGAACTGAAAGGGCTCCCATCCCCTTCCGCGGAACCAATCAATGCCGATATCGATACTTGCGTTCTTGTCCATCACCGTGTTCAACGTATTAACTTTCCGGTTTATATCCGCAAAAAGGAAGAATTTTGTTGGCCGGATTTATTTTGAATTTTTGTAAACTCATAACAAATTCTGATGCTTCACTGTTACTAGAGTTAAAGTTTCAAAATGGGCAAGTATTCGATCAAGGAACTGGAACAACTGTCGGGGATAAAAGCCCATACGATCCGCATTTGGGAGAAGCGCCACCATTTAATTGATCCTTCCAGAACCTCTACAAACATCAGGTATTATTCAGACCAGGATCTAAAGAAGATTATCAACGTATCGTTGCTCAACAACAACGGTTATAAGATCTCGAAGATTGCCGACATGTCTGGCGACGAGATGAACCAGAAAGTTCTTGAACTTAGTGAGCTCCGGAATGACGTGGCCATTCACATCGATCAGCTTGTCATTTCTATGATTGATATGGATGAAGAAGGCTTCGAAAAGACGCTCAACAATCTTATCCTACGGTACTCTTTTGAGAAGACCATCACCGAAATAGTCTATCCCTTTCTGGAAAAAATCGGTTTGCTTTGGCAGACCCAGCATATCACTCCGGCACATGAGCACTTCATGTCGAACCTGATCCGGCAGAAGCTCATGGTAGCAATTGACGGACTTCCATTACCGGCAAAGACCAGCAGGAAGATTTTGCTTTTTCTTCCTGAGGGAGAACTCCATGAGCTGGGCCTTCTATTTTATCATTATCTTTCACGCAAGGCCGGGTGGCGAACATATTATCTGGGCCAGAATGTACCTCATGGTGATCTCATAAGTGTTTATAATGTTCACAAGCCCGAGCTGTTGCTTACGTCAATTACAACTTCTATTTCCGGCGATATCCAATATTACCTAAAACGGCTGGAGGAAGATTTTCCGACCGTTACCATACTCGCCGCCGGCTATCAGGTCCAAAGATTTGAGGGTGCTAAAGTCGGAAACGTGCAGACGTTCCGTTCAGCACTGGATCTGCTTCTATATCTATAACTCGCTCACAATCAATGTAATTGCTTGTCTTCCGGTTGCACGAAAGCAATTTTTCCGTCGAAAGTTCATTTTTGTTTAATATTGTTTTATATTAATTAAACATTAATACTCGTTAACCTGTTCTTGTCATATATTTGTTTAACTTTACAACCAAATCATTAAACAATGACAACAATTGAGTTCACCCATCACATTGCCAGTCTGAGACCCACACTTCAGCTGTTTACCAGGAAATTCACAGCGGACAGAGATGAGTCGCTGGATCTCGTACAGGATACGATCTTGAAGGCATTGACCTACCGGGAAAAGTTTCGTGACGACACGAACCTTAAAGGATGGCTGTTCACGATCATGAGAAACACTTTTATCAACAATTACAGAAAAAACCAGAGGGCCCGCACGAAGCATGACAAGTCGAAAGATCTGCACTTTCTTAATGTTGAAGATCAGCATACTTTTAATCGCCCACACGAGAGTGTAGAGTTTAAAGAGATATGGAGAAATGTTAATGATGTAAGAGATGAACTGATGGTCCCCTTCAAGATGTATATGACGGGATATAAATATCATGAGATATCCGAGCATCTTGACTTACCGATCGGGACAGTGAAGAACCGAATCTTCCATGCGCGAAAAGAAATTCAGAAGAAATTGCATGGTTATAGTTAACTTCGGATTCAACCAAAAAGTAAAGTGAAGCGGATAGCAGTCATCGGATCTGGTTTCGCCGGTCTCTCATCGGCGAGTTTCCTCGCGAAGGCAGGCTTCGATGTCACGTTATTCGAAAAAAATAATTCTATCGGCGGGCGTGCCCGATCATTCTCAGAGAAAGGATTTGTTTTTGACATGGGGCCCAGTTGGTATTGGATGCCGGATGTATTTGAAAAATTCTTTCAGTCTTTCGGGCGTTCCACCACTGACTTTTACGACCTTAAGCGACTTGATCCATCGTACAGGATTGTTTATGCTAAGGATGACTACCTGGATATCCCTTCAGGCGTCGATGAGTTGAAAAAGCTCTTTGAAAAGATCGAGCCGGGGAGTGCGTTCCAACTTGAAAAGTTTCTCAAGGAGGGTGAGTTTAAATACGAGCTTGGGATAAAAAACCTGGTTTACAAACCCGGGCTGTCATTATCAGAACTCGTCGATGGCAGGGTGATCAAAGGAATGTTCAGGTTGCATGTATTTCAGTCGATATCATCTTACATCCGCAAATTCTTTCGCAATGAGCGATTGGTCCAACTCCTGGAGTTTCCTGTACTTTTCCTTGGATCGACACCGGAGAAAACGCCGGCGCTCTATAGTTTGATGAACTATGCAGATATGGCACTCGGAACCTGGTATCCCCAGGGAGGAATGCACAAGATTATCGAGGGCATGGCTGATGTCGCTACGTCAATGGGAGTCCGCATTCGTACCTCATCCAACGTAGACTCCATACGCATGAATGGCGTGAAGGCAAAGGGAATGAGTGTCAATGGCCAGGAAGAAGCTTATGATTACATTGTTGCCGGAGCCGACTACCATCATGTTGAACAGCATCTCCTACCTGCTTCACACAGACGTTACACTCCATCATATTGGGAAGGCAGAACCCTCGCTCCTTCGAGCCTGATATTTTATCTGGGTATCAATAAGAAGGTTGAAGGCTTACTCCACCACACGCTTTTCTTCGACCAGGATTTCAAGCAGCACGCCCGGGAAATCTATGAAAAACCGCAGTGGCCTTCGTCACCGCAGTTCTATGTTTCGTGCCCTTCGAAAACAGATCCTTCAGTCGCGCCGGAAGGTTGTGAGAACGTTTTTATTCTCATCCCAGTAGCCCCAGGGTTAGACGATAATGAAAACGTACGCGAAAAATATTTCAAACTTGTAATGGACAGGCTTGAAGCATTAACAGGGCAGTCAATCAGACCACATATAGTTTTCAAAAAGAGTTACGCACACAAAGACTTTGTCACTGATTACAATGCTTTTAAAGGAAACGCATATGGACTGGCTAATACTCTTTGGCAAACAGCCAATCTCAAGCCATCAATAATAAACAAAAAGGTTCCGAATCTGTTTTTTACTGGTCAGCTCACTGTTCCGGGGCCTGGTGTACCCCCATCAATCATCTCCGGAGAAGTAGTTGCAAAAGAATTAATTCAACGTCACCAACAAACCTTCTCGTGAATGAAAGACCTTTTTGACCAGGTTTCAATACGCTGCAGCAGGCTAACTACTAAAGCATACAGTACATCCTTTTCCCTGGGGATAAGGTGTCTGGAGCCAGGGCTGCGCGATCCTATTTACGCCATCTATGGGTTTGTGCGTTTTGCAGATGAGATAGTCGACACGTTTCATGAGTTCGATAAGGCTGAGCTGCTGGAAAAATTTCGCGCTGAAACTTACGCAGCTATTCATCAAAAGATCAGCCTCAATCCTATTCTGAACTCTTTTCAACACACCGTTAACAAATTCAAGATTGACGAATCACTGATCGAACAATTTCTTCATAGCATGAAAATGGATTTGCTGAAGAAAGAGTATGATGAAAAAACGTTTAGGGAATATATACTCGGATCTGCTGAAGTTGTAGGATTGATGTGTCTGAAAGTATTTGTTGAAGGAGATTGTGCGCTTTATGAAAAGTTGAAACCATATGCTATGAGTCTGGGGTCGGCATTTCAGAAGATCAATTTTCTTCGCGATCTGAATGAAGATTATGTCCTTATGGGTCGCCAATATTTTCCAGGAATTGATTTGGAGAATTTTACCGATGATACAAAAGGACAGATCGAAGAAAGTATCGCGGCGGACTTTCATCACGCTTACGTGGGAATAAAGCAGCTTCCTAGAAAGGCAAGGTTCGGAGTGTATATTGCCTATGTTTATTATCTGGCGCTCTTCAAAAAGATCCGCAATACCCCATCGCATCTTGTATTAAAGAGCAGAATCAGAATTCCAAATCCACATAAGGCGCAATTATTGGCTTACTCCTATCTCAAACATCAATTTAATCTTATCTGATGGAACAGGTCATCTTGGTTGACGAGCAGGATAATTCCATCGGTACAATGGAAAAACTGGAAGCACATCAACGTGGCGTGCTTCACCGGGCTTTTTCTATTCTGGTCTTCAACAGCAAGGGAGATATGCTCCTCCAGAGACGTGCCCGTACAAAGTATCACAGCGGAGGGTTATGGACCAACGCCTGCTGCAGCCACCCTGCGCCGGGAGAGTCTATCACAGAGGCTACCCGCCGCAGACTGAAACACGAGATGGGTCTTGAGGTAGAAAGTGAATACGCGTACAAATTCATTTATCGTGCTTCGTTGGATCATGGGCTTACTGAACACGAGCTCGACCACGTATTCGTAGCTGTAACCGACGATGCTCCCAATATCAACATCGAAGAAGTAGACGAATGGAAATATATCGATATCCCTTCGCTTCTGGAGGACATGAATAATCAGCCTGAGCAATACACCCACTGGTTCAAGTTAATTATGGATCGCGAGCTTGCACGCCGCCAACCCACATAACGACAACGTGTCGAATCTTCATTCCGATCTATTATCACATATTCACCCGGACGTTACCATTTTTTGGTACCGGCGGGATCTCAGGGTTTCGGACAACGCTGGATTATATTATGCCCTTCGCGAAAACGAAAAGGTACTTCCAGTCTTCATTCTGGATACTACCATCCTGAATGACCTTGAAGAAAAGGCAGATCCAAGAGTTGAGTTTATTCTGGAGTCGCTGAATATACTGAATGACGAATTCGTCAAATTCGGGAGCTCTTTGTTGGTACTCCATGGTGACCCTGTCGATCTTTTTAGATCGATATCACCTAAAGCGGTTTACACCAACCATGATTATGAACCATACGCAAGAGAAAGAGATGAGAAGGTTGGCGAGATTCTAAACGCAAAAGGGATACCTTTCCGGACATTCAAGGATCAGGTAATTTTTGATAAGGATGAAGTTGTGAAGAGTGATGGAACACCATACACAGTTTTCACACCTTATTCACGGCAGTGGAAGAATACGCTCACAAAGTTTTATCTACGTCCGTATCCCGCAGATAAATATTTATCCTCGTTATTGAATGTTGATCCGTTTCGCATCCCTGCGATCGAAGCCATTGGATTCAGATCCTCCGGGATAGAGTTACCACCGCGCGTGATCAAAAGAAAGCTAATCTCAAACTATAACAAGACTCGTGACATACCCGCCATCGATGGAACCTCACGCCTTGGAGTACATTTACGGTTCGGGACCATAAGCATCAGAGCGCTTGCAGGTTTTGCTTTGAAGAACAATGAAACCTTCTTAAAAGAACTGATATGGCGAGAGTTTTATTCAATGATCCTGTACCATTTTCCGCAGGTGGTAACCAGTTCATTCAAGCCTGCCTACGACAGGATTCCCTGGCGCAACGACGAGAGAGAGTTTCATCTCTGGTGTGGTGGTAATACGGGATACCCATTGGTGGATGCCGGCATGCGGGAACTCAATAAAACGGGATTCATGCATAACCGCGTACGGATGGTTGCGGCCAGTTTTCTGACTAAACATCTCCTGATAGATTGGCGATGGGGTGAGGCATACTTCGCAAAGAAACTCCTGGATTACGACCTAGCCTCCAACAATGGCGGATGGCAATGGGCGGCGGGTAGCGGGTGCGATGCGGCACCATATTTCAGAATATTCAATCCTGCGTTGCAAAGCAGACGTTTCGACCCCTCCAATGCATATGTAAAGAAGTGGGTACCAGAGTTCGGAACCGAAAAATATGCCCGTCCGATAGTCGAGCATACCTCTGCAAGGGAACGAGCCCTAAGAACTTATCAAAAAGCGCTCGAAAGATCCGGATAATGGAACAATCCGACTGTTTGAATGTTCTTATTCCTGAATGAGAACCTATACTCTAAAGAGAAAGCAATTCTTACCAATCACCTTGCACGAAGCGTGGATGTTCTTTTCCTCCCCAGGGAATCTTGCGACCATTACTCCGTCGTACATGGACTTTCGTATTATTGACGCGGTTCGCTACACTCCGATGTACGCTGGACAGATCATCCGGTACAAAGTCAGCGTATTGCCATTTGTACGCATGACATGGGTAACGGAGATCTCGCATGTCCGCGAGCCACATTACTTTGTAGATAAGCAATTGTTTGGGCCATACAAATGGTGGCACCACGAACATTTCTTTGAAGAAGTAGACGGAGGGGTTGAAATGACGGATGAAGTGAGCTATGCTCTCCCGTTGGGAGTCTTGGGACAATTTGCACACGCCCTTTTTGTCCACCGCCAACTAAATAGTATTTTTGACTACAGGTTCAAAATATTGGCAGACATCTTTAAAGATAAGCGAATATTAAAATCAGCATAATGAGCGCGACAACAATAATACTTTGTGGGCTGATCGTAATAGGAACCTTTCTGTTTTGGGAGTTCGTAGCCTGGTTTACGCATAAATACATTATGCACGGAATATTATGGAACTGGCACAAATCACATCATACTGTGCATGACCATAAGTTAGAAAAGAACGATTTGTTTGCCGTCGTATTCAGCCTCCCGTCTATTGGGATATTTTATTATTTCAGTCTGGTGGTATATAATCCTTATATGCTCGCTGTCGGGCTGGGAATATTCTGTTATGGAGCATTCTATTTTATCTTTCACGATATTATTGTTCATCAACGGATCAGGTGGAGACCAGAAAGAAGAAGCCGGTACCTGCAGCGAATGATTCACGCTCATTATATCCATCATGCTAAGCATACCAAAGAAGGCTGCGAAGCTTTTGGATTTTTGTATGCACCTAAAAAGTATGAGCCGAGGAAATTTACTTTCAAAAAACACCGAAAAGAAACTCAACAGACTTGAACTCAAAGTACTTATATCTTACAATCAATCTGGCAAGCATTTCTATTCCGTTTCTGGCAAGCTTTTATTCAAAGGCTCCATTTTATAAAACATGGAAGGCGCTTCTTCCGGCAATACTTATTCCTGCTTTGTTCTTTATTATCTGGGATGAGATTTATACCTCCCTTGGTATCTGGGGATTCAATGACGATTACGTAACCGGTATGAGCATCGGACATCTCCCGATAGAGGAAATCATGTTCTTTATATGCATTCCGTATTCCTGTGTGTTCATCTACTTCTCCTTAAATTATCTTATCAAAAAAGATTATTTCTACTTTGCCCAGGACATAATATCAAGTGTACTTGCAACAGGACTACTGATAGCCGGTGCAGCGTATATTGATCGTGCTTATACAGGTGTTACCTTTATTTTAACGGGGATTTTTATAGCTTATCATCTTTTAAAGCTTCGCTCAAGGTATATGGGTCGCTTCTACTTTTCGTTCCTGTTTGTGCTCATTCCTTTTTCTATCGTCAACGGTATCCTTACTGGTTCTTTTATTCCAGGTGAGGTGGTGTGGTACGACGACTCTGAGAATCTTGGAATGAGGCTGGGGACGATTCCGGTAGAAGATACGTTCTATGGAATGCTGCTTATCCTTATTAACATAACAATCTACGAGTGGTTTCTTTCGTCAGGGCGAGTACAAAAAAAGAGAGGGCTGTGATCACAACCCTCTCCAAGGAATATTTTAAGACTTAAAGCTTAATCGGTTCGTGCGGTGCGGAAGTTCGCCGCTGAAGATTCTTTTCAATCTTTCTTTTCTTCTTCTCTTCTCCATGCACGGCAGCCTCCAGCATCTTTTCAGCCTTCCTTTTCTTCTTATCTTCCTTTTTTAAAACTTCTGCGTAAGCTGCTGCTAATTTTTTGGAACTGCGATCAATCAGCTTCTTGATCTTGCTTGAAGGTTCAGGCAGTTGAAGGCTGCTGATTGAATCCCTGATCGAATCATTGATAAGGCTGCGCAGTAGTTTTTTTGAGCGTTTCTGAGTATCCATAATACTTCGTTAAAGATATAATTTACTCAAACTTCCACTCAAAAATGCTATCCCTTAGGAACTTAATAAAACAGCACAAAAAACATTGATTTTGCGTTAGAAACGCCCCCTCTTGTTCGCTTCTGATCATTCATATCGAAGAGATTTGACAGGGTTCGTGGCGGCCGCCTTTACGGCCTGATAGCCGACCGTTAGCCATGCCACGACGATGGCTCCAACACCACTAAGGATGAAAACGACCGGGTCAATATCTATTCTGTGAGCAAATCCTGCCAGCCATTCATTAGCAAAATACCATGCACACACCGCTGCGGGTAAAAAGGCAACTGTGACCAGAATAGTAAACTCTTTCGAAAGAATGTATACGAGATTGAAGGTGCTGGCGCCAAGAGCTTTTCGAATGCCAATCTCTTTTGTTCTCTGTTCGGCGGTAAATGCAGCGAGTGCAAACAATCCAAGACAAGCAATGAATATCGCGAGGCCGCTGAAGATCGTTGAAATCACACCCATCCGTTGTTCAGCCCGAAACAGTGAGTCAAACTCCTGATCGAGGAAGCTGTATTCGAAGGGTTGATTTGGGTCCGTTTCCTTCCAAACCTTTGACACATTCTCTACTACTTCAGTCGCGCTTCCCTGATATCTTACCAGGATATTATTAGCGTTGGTGGTCAACCTGATTGAAATAGGCCTCACACCGGTTTTGAATGACTCAAAATTAAAGTTCTTCACAACGCCGATGATTTTCAATCGCTCAGCTCGTCCGTCGCTGGTGTAGATGATCTCTTCGCCAACAGCGTTTTCAAATCCGAACTCTCTTGCCGCAGCCTCATTGATAATCAGCGCCGTCGTATCAGATGGGAAG
>JAEYXN010000150.1 GCA_023431285.1 Bacteroidota bacterium | reverse complement strand
GCCCAGAGATCGCTTGCAGCTTTCTCCAGGTTCTTGAATGTGCCGCCACCACTAACAGATGATCTGCCTGCCTTGGCTGCAAGCAGATTGTACAACGTTACGGCTACTGCGCCTTCCTGAGAAGGTTTGATTTGAGTTCTGTAGTCTGCGTTTGCACCAGTGAGAGAAAGAATAGACTCAAACTGGTAGTGGCGCGACATATCTTTTTTATCCTCTCCGATCTCACGGGTCTTACCGTATTGTACGGTTGACTCGATCGGTGCTATCCAGCTATTGAGGAAATCGGCAGCAATACTAACGATGACCTTTGCCTTACTAAAATCGTAAGAAGGAATGAACGCGGTCCCGAAAGACTGCTCATTAGCCTTCAGCATTCCGTAAGCAGAAGATTGGTCGTATTGAATATGCTGAGTGCTCGAATATTTTGCCTTAAATTTTTCGATCACAGCCTTTGTGCTCGGGCTGATCACTGAGTTACTTACGATGCGGATCTGCCCCCCGGCTCCTGCCACCTGATCAAGTTTAGCGATAACGTCACTATCAAGGTCAGCCCACTTCACTGGCTTTGCAGCCGCTCTCGGACCCTGGAGTCTCGAGTTGTCATATAATGATAAGACCGAAGCTTCCACCTGTGCGTTGATACCACCTTTGGTCACCGACGACAATGCGTTAGGTTCAATCTTGATCGGTCTGCCTTCGCGAGTCTTAACTACGATACTGCAATACTCGCCACCATTGATGTAAGACGTTGCGTAGTAATTAGGAATACTGGGTTCCAGATCGAACGGTTTGTTGACATAAGGGATCGCCTTGCGCACAGGAGCCTCGCAAGCCGCGATTGCCGCCGCAGACAAACCGAAGCCCATCATCTTTAGAAAGTCACGGCGCGTGTGGCCGAGATCCTCTTCCGGACCAGGCTGCGCAAACTCCTGCTGTGCGTTTTTCACAACATCAGGATTGTTAGCGAGTTCCTCGATACCTTTCCAGTATATCTTCTTTGTTTCTTTCATAAATCCTTTATCGCGACTCTTTGATCGAAGTTTGTTCTTTTATTAATAGTGACACTTGGAGCATTCCAATCCGCCGATGTCCTCCACTTTCATGCTGCCTTTCTTGGAGCTTGAGTGCAGTTCAACGAGGTTGTCGTAATAAGCATTTCCTTTGGAGTTCACATCCGTCTTGCGGTGGCAATCAATACACCATCCCATCGTAAGCAGTGAATGCTGCTGTACGACGTCCATCGTTTCAATTGGTCCGTGGCAGGTCTGACACTCCTGACCACCGACGTTCACGTGTTGAGCGTGGTTGAAGTAAGCAAGGTCCGGAAGGTTATGGATTCTGACCCATTCAATAGGAGTATTGGTCTCAATAGCTTTTACGATCTTGGCAATTTCGCCAGTTCCTGTGTTCGTGCCTTCACGAATCTGGTTGTGGCAGTTCCAGCAGACGTTCACTGAAGGAATCGTCGCAGATTTTCCTTTTAATACCCCGGTGTGGCAATACTTACAGTCGATTTCATACTGACCTGCGTGGATCTTGTGGCTGAATGCGATTGGCTGAACCGGCGCATATCCTTGCTGAACGCCAATCGAGAATAAAGCTCCGATTACCGCCTTGAAGGACAGAGCTGCCACCAGAAATACGGTGATGAAGATGAAGGCCTTGCTTTTGAAGATAGATCCGGTGTCAGTAGATCTCACCACTTCACGATCTTCCTCGCTAAGTTCCTTCTGATCGAGGAAACGTTTTAGCGCAGAAACCAGGAATGCTAAAATGGTAAACAGAAGGGCCAGGATAATGACCATTCCGATCAGAATAATATTGAGATAGTGGCTAGGAATTCCTGCTTCTCCACCGCCTGCGGCCTGTTCACCGGTGCCGGGTCCAGGTGTAGGACCTGCTGCAGCCTTTCCTTCCTCAGCCTTTACGTAGGCAAGAATATTCATGATGTCATCGTCCTTCAACGAAGTGAAGGCGGTCATCTGAGTCTTGTTGTATTCGTTATAAAGCTTTACCGCGTAGTCGTCGCCACTCGCAATTACCGCCGAAGAGTTCTTAATGAATCTCTTGATCCAGTCAATGGAAGGAGCGCGCTCATCGATTCCGGCCAGTTGCGGGCCCACGAGCTTTGCGTTCACTCTGTGACAAGCCTTACAATTCGCATTGAATAGCGCCTCACCCGCGCTGATATTTGCGGCGTCTGTCGGAATATCCTGTGCGTGAGACCTAAACGATAATACGAGCAAAAAAGAAAGGACAAGTAACTTGTAAGCGGAGGCGGTAAAGAGTTTGGTCATGTTAGGATTAATGTCCGGTTTCAAAACAAGCAGCGCAAATCTACTATCGGAACGCATTATTTCAAATTTAATTTGTCGTGGCACCATCAATTAATAAGCGTTTTTGCAGGTTTTGCAAATGAGCCGAAAGGTAAATCAGGAATGATCAAGTCCCTAAAGGATTTTATTAATTTAGAATCATTTTAGATAGCCTTCACCACTCACCTTATATTCCTCACCTTATATTATAGAGCGATTAGAATTCCAGGGAACTTGACCTCCCCTTCTTTACACAACTCCGCTCACTCCCATCCCGAAAAGTGCGAAGTCATACTTCACCGGATCATTAGGATCTAACTTTCGAAGACTGTCTGTTAACTGCAGCGTTGTTAACCAGTCAGTCTGCTTGCGTCGGATTAGCTTCAACGACCGAGCTACCCGGTCAACATGAACATCGCATGGGCAGATTAATTGGTCGGGACGGAGCTGTGTCCAGATCCCAAAATCTACTCCGCGATCGTCGAGCCTTACCATCCACCGCAAATACATGTTAAGTCTCTTGCACGTCGACTTTCTTTCAGGCGTAGGAATATGCTTCCGGGTCCGGGTTGGAGCGCTATCCAGGCTGAAGAACAGGTGCTCGAACCGAATCAGTCCGGTTTCCATATTGCCTTCCGGCGAATCAGGAAGAAATGCCGTCTCAAGGGATTTGTTCTCTTGATAGTATGATCTCAGAAACTCCACAAAGTACAGACAATCAGTGGTGTTGAAGGTTCTGTGTTTAAATGGCAGCAACGCAGTAAGGTCTTTCTCAGTATGATTAAGCACGAAGTCGTGAGGAGCATTGTCCATCATCGCCATAAGTTCGCGACTCTTTCGGATGATTGTTACGCGCTGACCCCAGGCTAAAACTGCGGCGAAGAGTCCGGCAATCTCAATATCCTGCTTCTTCTTAAACATGTGCGGGATCAACACGGGATCATGTTCGATGAAATCCGGACGATTATAACGGTCCGACATTTCGTCCAGATAACTCTTCAGTTCTTCTTTCGACCTTCGTCTTGCCATGTTTGCTGCGTGCAAAATTATGTTTTGTTTCCGGTACACAACGGCATAAAGAGTATCTTTCCCCCTCTCTTATGAAAAAATGGTTCAGACTAATCGGGATTGTGATTGCTACCATGGTCCTGATGGCGATCTCCTACGTGCTGTATTATTTCCCCCCGATCATGACGGGCATGGATGCCAAGGTGATGTGCTCATGCGTCTTCGTAACGGGCAGAACTCCTGAAAGTGTTAAAGAAAAGGAGCTGCAAGTATTTCCCGGGCTAACCCTGGCTGATATCAAAGTGGACCGCGCGGACTCGAGTGTCACGGCCCGCTTACTGTGGGATGAAAGTAAAGCAATATTCCGCAAGGGGCTCGGTTGCACCCTTCTGAAAGAACGGTCCGAAAAAGAGGTCCGCGACCAACCAATCCGCCGACCCCAACTCCGCGACCCGCGCTCGCTGGATACGATCGCATGGCCCGCTGGAAACAAATGGGATTCAACAAAGGTCGACGGTATCAATTACGCGGCTTTGCAACAAGCTATTGACAATGCGTTCATTGAAACAGATCCTGAAAAACCGATCAACACTCATGGGGTAGTAATTGTATACGATGGCAACATCATCGCAGAACGATATGCTCCTGGTGTGGATCAAAACTCCCGGCTTATGGGCTGGTCGATGACAAAAAGCATAGGGAATGCGTTGGTTGGAATTCTTGTAAGAGACGGCGTCCTCAACGTGCAGGAACCGGCCCCTATCCCCGGTTGGAATGACGACGAACGTAAGAATATAACCATCAATGATTTGCTCCACGCCAGTTCCGGACTTCAATGGAATGAAAGTTATTTCATCCCTACCTCTGCGTTCCATAACATGTTTATCCGGCGAGATGATAAAGGAGGATATGCTGCCAGCCTTCCATTAGCCCACGACCCTGGAAGCTTCTTTCAATATTCGAGCGGCTCCAGCAACATACTTTCCCATATTATCAGACAAAAAGTTGGCGATGACGAGTACCATCGTTTTCCGTATGAGCGATTGTTCTTTAAACTTAGTATGTACACTGCCATTCTTGAACCTGATGCTTCCGGCACTTTCGTTCAGTCGTCTTATTGTTTTGCATCGGCACGTGATTGGGCACGGTTCGGCTTATTATATCTAAACAACGGCGTTGTGAATGGCGAAAGGATCTTACCTGAAGGTTGGGTTCGGTATTCTACCAGTCCGGCACCCGCCGCGAAAAAACGTGAATATGGAGCTCAAATCTGGCTGAACCTGGGTCGCCCAGATGATCCGCAGGACTGCTTTGAACCTGGCGTGCCCCACGATGCATATTTCTTCGAAGGATTTGAAAGAAATTCTGTGACTGTGATCCCATCCCGGAAACTTGTCGCCGTACGACTCGGAGTGACTCATAACAGCAACTTTAAGCTGGGACGATTCCTCTCTGATGTTCTCGCCGCGCTTCCGACTGATGGGCCGGTAGCCCAGGAGTAGTTCAGCTCACTCCGGACTTGTCAGTCGGATACACAATCCCACATACTTCTCTTATCCGATCGAGGGTTTCAATCAGATCAAGCGTGTCCTGCAATGTCATTACGGCACTTTCTGTTATACCGGCTAGTAGGCAATCCGTTACATGTTGTGCCTCGAACTGATAACCGTATCCATCCTCCCGGTAGACTTCAATCTCTTGTAACGGCTCCTTGTCCTTAGAAAGATAGACGCGCGATGATGCGTTATGAAATCGGTCCTGTATTTCTATCCGTCCTAAAGTTCCGGCAACGACCGCCTGAATCGGTGTATCAGCAGCGAAAGTACTTGACAGGGACGAAAGCGCTCCACCCTGATGCTTCATGCTGATGACGCATTGCTGATCCACCGTTGTGCCGGGAAAGGGTGTGATCGATGCAAAGATTTCTTCCGGCTTTCCAAGCAGAGACTGAGCAAGAAACACTGGATAGATTCCAATGTCGAGTAGTGAACCACCTCCAAGCAACGGATCCCATAGACGCGCAGCCACTGGTTCGGGAGCAGTGAAACCAAAATCAGCCTGTACCCACCTAACATTACCTATCTCGCCCGCATTTATCATCTCAACAACCTTTTTATACTGAGGGAGAAATTTGCTCCAGAATGCTTCCATTAGAAAAACACCATTGGCCTTTGCTGTTTCAACCATTTTCTTCGCCTGGGAGAAATTCATAGCGAAAGGTTTTTCACAAAGAACTGCCTTCCGCGCGGACAGGCATAGCATGGTATGCTCGAAATGAAAGCTGTGAGGCGTCGCGATGTAAATGACTTCCACCGGAGAATTGACTAATGCTTCGTAGGTGTCGAAGACGAGCTCTGCACCGAATTGTTTACCAAATGCGGCGCCGCGTTCGGCATCACGTGATGCGACGGCAACTAACTCTGCGTCCTTCACGAGTCGAAGGTCGGCAGCGAATTTAGCGGCGATCTTGCCGCATCCCAAAATTCCCCATCTGATCTTTTGAGCCATATTTTTATACTTGGAGTGCCGTGTAAATTACTATAATTTGAAGCATGTCAACGAAGAAAGGCTTTCGTTTTAAAAAGTTTGATATTGATCATTCTCGTTCCACAATGAAAGTCGGAACGGATGGAGTACTCATCGGAGCGTGGACCACGGTAGAATCACCAACGCGCGTACTGGATATCGGAACAGGCTCGGGCCTTATCGCTATCATGCTTGCGCAGCGTTCTCCAGAACATTCGCACATCGACGCGGTCGAAATTTCAGAGCGTGATGCCACGCAGGCACGACTTAATGTTGACAGTTCTCCCTGGCCACAAAAGGTATCCATTCATCATTGCACTATCCAGGGATTTCACGCTCCCCAAAAATATCAGCTCATTGTTACTAACCCACCTTATTTCAATCGGAGTCTTCATCCTCCCGATCAGAATCGCCTGCAGGCACGTCACACTACGAGCCTTACTTATGAGGATATCATCGACGCGGTTCTCAGGCTGATGGAAAGTAGCGGCATTTTTAGCATAATCCTTCCACCGACTGAGGGTGAACTGTTTGTCGATCTTGCTTCGAAGCATAATCTTCACCTTGTCAGAAAATGCGTCTTCCGAACGCGTGAAGAAAAAAAGCCTGAACGGTGGATGATGGAATTCCGCACGACGCCGGCATTGGTTGAAGAAGAAAGTTTGACACTGTATTTGCATGGGGAGGTTTGGACGGACGCGTACAAGGCACTGACGAGAGACTTTTATCTGAATGCCTAGTAGTTTTGTAGAAAATTATTTATTTGAAAATCAATTACTTATAAGATTCTCTTTACTTGTTTAAACAAGTACATCAAACTTTCCGTTATACTTGCATACTCAAATCAATCAATCACATGAAAAAACTAAACTTCCTTCTTGCATTTGTTCTACTAGGGACCGGTGCAATGGCCCAAACCACATGGACGATCGATAACGTCCACTCAAAAATCGGATTCAGCGTTACACACATGGCGGTAGCTGAAACTGATGGAAAATTCAATGAATACAATGGAGAAGTTATTCAAAAAGGTGGGGATTTTAATGGCGCTGAAGTAAACTTCACTGCGAAGACAGCTTCTATTGACACTGACAACGAACGCAGAGATGGTCACCTCAAGTCTGCTGACTTTTTCGATGCTGAGAAATATCCTGAGATCACTTTCAAAGGCACATTGACAAAAACAGGAGCGAAGTACAAACTGAAAGGTAACCTGACAATGCATGGCACTACCAAGCCTGTTGAATTTGATGTTACAGGCGGGTCAATTGTAAACACCGGCCGTGGCGAGAAATCAGGTTTCAAATTCACAGGTAAGTTGAACAGAAAAGATTATGGTCTTACCTGGGCGAATACCACTCCTACCGGCGAAATGGTCGTTGGCGATGAAGTGGAACTTACCATAAAAGTGGAATTGGATAAAAAAGCATAAGGCAAACAACAACAGAAGGCACTAAAGCCTTCTGTTTTTTTTAAATGATATTTGAAACTGACCTTGGGAGTTCGATATATTTATCAAATGAAAATCGAAGAGGAGATCCGGCAGACCAAATTCAAGTCGCCTAACCAAAAGGCTCTTCTTAATCTTATTTTCACCTCTAACTGGATTCATAACAAGCAACAGGAGTTCTTCAAACCTTTTGGGATCACTTCTCAACAATTCAATATACTGCGTATTCTGAAAGGTCAACATCCTAACAGCATTTCCGCGACTGAGATCAAGAGCCGTATGCTCGATAAGAATTCCGACATTTCACGTCTACTAGACCGGCTGATCTTAAAAAACCTCGTCGAGAAAAAATCTTGTCCTTCTGACAAAAGAGCCAGCGACGTTTTTATCACTACTGAAGGCATTGCGTTATTGGAAACGATTGCCGCCCACGAGCACGACATAGATAATGTGCTTCAGCTTAGCGCTGAAGAGGCGGAGGCACTGAGCAACCTTCTGGACAAATGCCGCGGCGAGTAGGCTGAAACTATCAACAGGGCGGGTATTTACTTCGACTTTCTTCTGGCCGTTGCAGGCAGGAAAATTTTAGCTGCGTCTTTCATGAAATACATTGCGGCTATTCTTTTGGTTTTCGCCTTCGTCTCACCGACTCATTCGCAAACCTCCGTCACTATGCAAGACACGACGGAGCTTCCAGCACATTCATTGCGGGCAATTGCTACGGTAAAGGATGCTGATTATGATTTCATGACCATCGTCGTTGAAAACGTGGTTGCATATAGTCGTGGCGTTACATCCACTCCGACAGCCGGAGACGAGTTGATCGTTCGCCTCCCGGGAAGAAACAAGCCTAAAACAGATTCGCGCATAGAAGTCGATCTCCAGGAGAGTATTGATCTTGGTGCGGCCCCCTCATCCTACATCGCATTGGGCTTCCGGACAATCGAATAATTATCTTCCCCCGGTCACGTCAAGGACACTTCCCGTGCAATAAGACGCGTCTGATGAAATAAGCCACAGGATTGCCTTTGCAATCTCCTCAGGTTCACCTCCTCGCCCGAGCGGTATATTCGCTTTCACTCTTTCCACCCGGCCTGGCTCACCACCGGATGCATGAATGTCAGTATAAATAGTGCCTGGGCGAACACTGTTAACGCGAATGCCTTCACCCGCCACTTCTCTCGAAAGACCCGCTGTAAAAACATCCAGCGCCCCCTTCGATGCAGCATAATCCACATATTCAAAAGGACTCCCCTGTCTCACCGCATTTGATGACACGTTTACAATAGACCCTCCTTTACCGCCATTCTTTGTTGACATTCTTTTGATGGCTTCTATAGAACAAAGGAAGGGACCGATCACGTTTACATCAAAAATTCTTCGGAGGCGTTGCTTGTCCATCCCTACAACAGGGCTTTGAAGATGGAGTATCCCTGCATTGTTCACCAATGCACTAACTCTTCCTAATTTTCGGTCTACTTCTTCAAACAAAAATGCTACATCTTTCTCCTCTGCGATGTCACCTTTGACAGCGACTGCTTCTCCTCCCCCACCGACAATCTTATCTACAATGGCTTTCGCGGCATTTTCATTCTCACGAAAATTAATGGCGACCTTGTACCCTTGGGCTGCGCCAAGAAGAGCGGTGGCGGCACCAATTCCGCGGCTGCCACCAGTGATGACGAGAACATTTTCCATGCGTCAGATCTTTGCAAGTTCTCCGCGAACGAAGTCCATCAATTCTCTGATGTACTCCTGACTGAAGTCGAACCGAATTCCCGCTGCTTCATAGATCTGCGGAATACTCTTCATGTAGCCAAGTTTCAAAGCATTCTGATAGCCGGCTAATCCTTTCTCCGGGTCCTCACGGAAGTTTCGCCATACAGCGATAGCTCCTAATTGTGCCATGCCGTACTCGATATAGTAAAATGGCACTTCATAGAGATGAAGTTGTTTTTGCCAGAGATAATCCTTCGCTTCCTGCAGGCCAGACCAATCGGTAACTTTATCAGAGAACTGGTCGAAGATCCTGTTCCACGCTGCCTTTCTTTCCTCTAACGTGTGACCAGGATTCTCGTAAATCCAATGTTGAAATTTATCGATCGTCGCCACCCATGGCAGAGTTTCAATTATATCCTCAAGATGCTCACGCTTCGCCCTTTTCAATTCGGCTTCATCCTGGAAGAACATATCCCAATGATCCATCGATATGAGTTCCATCGACATCGACGCTAACTCAGCGACTTCCGATGGTGTAGACTTAAAATCATTCAGTTCAAGATCACGCGTAAGGAAGTTGTGAATAGCGTGTCCTCCTTCGTGCATGATGGTCACCATGTCCCGAAGTGTCGAAGTCGCATTCATGAAAATAAATGGTACTCCGATTTCTGCCAGAGGATAATTATAACCGCCAGGAGCTTTTCCTTTCCGTGATTCAAGATCGAGATGTCCCATCTCACGCATGATCGCCAGACATTGACCCAGGAATGGATCGAGCCGACGGAAAACCTCAATGGTTTTTTCCGCGAGCTCAGACCCATTTGCAAAAGGCTTAAGTGCCTCTCGACCCTGAGGATCCACTGCCTTATCCCAGGGACGTAATGATGGAATTTTCAGATCGCTCAGTCTTTCTCTGGACAAGTCGTCGAGAGCAGGCACTACTTCATGCTGAATAGCATTGTGAAAATTGAAACAATCCTGAGGCGTATAGTCAAATCTGCCAAGAGACTTGAACATATAATCTCTGAAATTGATGAAGCCTGCATTTCGTGCAACCTGATCGCGAAGCCCAATGAGTTTTGAAAATAAGTCATCCAGTTTATCCTTGTCTACCAGTCTGCGTTCCGTAATCTTTTTGTAGACTTCTTCCCTGCGCGCGCGATCTGTTGACATCAGGATTACTCCTGCCTGAGGAAGTGTTAATTCCTTTCCGTCATATTGGATGGTCATCGCACCGGAGATCTGCGCATACTTTTGGGTCTCGGTACTGATCTCAGTATAAAGAGGCACATTCTCTTCGCGGAAGATTTCAATCTCTTTGCGAAGTGTCCGGATCATAATGTCGTAACCGGGCTGATGCTCAAGGGAAGCAAGGTAAGGAGATGAAGCTGCCTTTTTATTGAGCTGATCAGAAACCGGCGCAATCTGCGGCTGGATATTCTGAATAAAATCCTGGTATGCCTTCAGATATTCTTCATTCTCCGTGTAACACGTCATTCTAATGTACCGCCACGCCATGTCCTCAGAGATCACCGATTCAAGTTCGCTCCTGTCCAGAAGCCACCTCTTTAGTTCGTCTTCGCTGTTGAGTGATCTCTCAAGAAGATTCAGGAAAAAAGGCTGAAGATCATTCCATGATGTAACGGTGAAAATCTCTGGCAAAAACTTTCTAACCGGGCGTGCTATTTTTTCGACGAGTTCCATAAAGTTTGGCGTTTACCCGGCAAAATAATGAAACACATTCGGAAATCAGCGGCTTGAAATGACGTATAAAAAAAACGAGGTCACCCCACAGGAGCAACCTCTTGTGACAAGCCGCCAACAGACTATAGTATTGTCACGAATTTTTTTGTTTCGACCACATCTTCGATAAAGTCGTTCCATTCAGTGGGAGAAGGAGTTCTCGATTCAAACAATCCCAGTAGTTCCTCGACGACGTCTTCTTCAAGCTTAAGGGCATGAATAATGTTTTTCACGAAAGTCAATTCGCTTTGCGTCACTTCTCCGTCGGCATAGACGATTTGCATGACGTCATAAAGCAAGTTCATTCTGTTGTTGACAGTCTCGGGGAGAAAAAATTCATATTTCGTTTCATCCTCAAGAAGTTCGGCGATCTGCCATTCTTTTAGTCCTCGCCGCTGGCCAATTTGTTGGATCAGCACGCGCTCTTGTTCGTCGAGTTTTCCATCCGTTGCAGCTAACGCAATCAGGTTTCTCATGTAGTTTCTCTTGAAACTTGTTCTCTGATGTTCAAAAAAACTTGTCATAAAGGGTCGTAAGTGCCTGGGTAATGGCAAAAAGCAACCCGGAATTTCTAAGAAGTGTCGAAATGCCTCTTTTAACCATGGAAGGCAAACTTTCTTCGGGGAGAGGGCTGTTCAAGTAATATTTTCTACTGAAAGGAAGGATTTCCAGTCAGGAGCCCCTCCCTTTTTAAGAAAAGGGCATTTTCAATTTGGGAAAATGTAAGGTTGACCCTGAGACCTTGATTGCTTGATGGCTTGATGGCCATGATTAAAGGCAATCTCATTCATCGTTCGCTCTTCCTATACGAAACCTATACGGATCCTTCGGTCTTCGTAGCTTGTTTTTATCCTGTATGCAACTTGTTGCGGAGGAGGTTGCGAACGCCTCTTTATTTTGAGGAATATAAAGTGACGGAAAAAGAAGAGCCCGCAACGAGACAGGCTCTTTTCATTTTTATCCGAATGTTCTTGTAGGATCGTCCTCCAGATTATCCTTGTCTGCTCCCAGACTATAGGAATTATTTTCCTCGTCTTCGTTACCAATCATTTCATTCCGGTCATCCAGTTCACTACCGGGAATATCGATATCCTTAGCAGCGAAATCCACTGGCCACGTCCTTTGCTTCAGTTGCTCGTCATCACCGCCGTCCATACTCAGGTCTTTCGGACCAAGTGCCTCGAGATCTTCTTTCGTGAGGTTTGAACGCCCTGATGTCGCGGAATGCGTATCCTGTTCCTCAGGAAACGGTTGCTCCATCTTATCCGCGATCGCTCCCGGGGTCTTGGAGTTTGTGATGTCATCAGGATCGAGGTTTACACGTTCCGTTTCGTTCCGTCGATTCATGATATCCTCTCCCGGAGGATATTCTCCCGGAAGACCACGATGCTCAGACTTGTTCAACGAATCATTCAACTCCCGCTTCTCGCGAATTGATTTATTATCACTGTTCTTTTTCATAACCTTAACATTTAGTTGCCGATTGCATCATAAAGCAATCGTATGTAAACATTAACCAAAAAACAGTGCCAGCTGCATTATTGCACGGTAAGTGTCACAACCAGTCCGCTACACGCTACCAGTTTAGAATTTTCCGAACTTCAGGGTCACGTTGTACGAGACGTCGCTCAAGGCTTTGTCGTTAAGACCAATCGCATCGCTGCCAAAGGTCTTACGGTAAGATATTCCAGGGCTTAGTCTCATCCATTTCAAAACATTTAACTCAACCTGAACACCCGGTTCCATCACATAAAAGAAATTTGCATCGTGCTTGATATCGTCGTCATCATAATCATGATCGTCCCAGTCGTCCCAATCATCCCAATCATGTCTTTCGTATTGCGCTGTGAAACCCGCGCCAGAGAACAAGCTAAAGTTTAGATGGATGACACGTGTGGAGCCAAATGAATATTCCGTCATGAGGCCGAACTGACCATACTGCCAGCTCATCTTCCTGGTGGGATCTGTGCTGTACTTCATCGGGACGGAAATATTATTCGTGGTGGCCGCCGCACCGATCCCGATCATGAATTTGCGTTTGATGAACCACCCGCCATAGATTTCGGCCATATTAGCATAGTCACCATTGATTGTCGTGAATTTGTTGCTAAGACCAGCGTAGGCACCCGATGGCCTTGGACTTCCGAACAGAGTCTGAATTTCCTGGCCCGTTGCCGCAAATGCGAGGACCATCAGAAGGGAAATTATTGATACTTTTTTCATACACAGTTGTTTGTTTTGCTCAAGACAACCGCGAAGCCTGATACCCCTATCCCCTCAGCATTTTTTCTAGTGCCCCCTGAAACTTTTCAAATTCGAAGGATCGCACCAGGGTTTCCATGCTTTCCTGGATTTCAATCAGGTTAAGATTTCCTATGCTGCCCTCGTGGGTGTGATTAACCGCTCGTTGAGGATTGTACTCGCCCTTTTCGATATCCATACCCACCTTCCTGTAGGCATCCCTGAATGGCACCCCGGAAAGCACAAGCCGGTTCACCTCCTCAACACTGAACAGGAATTTGTACTTCTCATCCTCCAGGATCTTTTCCTTTACCGTGACATTGGACAGCATGAGATAGATCATTTCAATACATGATTTGAGGTCCTGTATTGCCGGGAAAAGCATTTCTTTCAGCAGCTGCATATCGCGATGGTACCCGGATGGAAGGTTTGCCGTAGTCATTGCAATCTCATTCGGCAACGCCACGATTCTGTTACATCTCGCCCGTACGAGTTCAAAAACGTCGGGATTCTTTTTGTGCGGCATGATGCTCGAACCCGTTGTCAATTCATCAGGGAATGATATAAACCCGAAATTTTGGTTGAGGAACAGACACGCATCCATCGACAGACGTGCAAGGGTAGCAGCGATGTTTGAGAACGCGCTGGCAACGATGCGCTCTGTTTTACCACGGCCCATCTGGGCGTAAACAACGTTGTAGTTGAGATCATCGAACCCAAGGAGTTCCGTGGTCATTCTTCTATTGAGAGGAAATGATGATCCATAACCTGCTGCAGACCCCAATGGATTCTTATTGACAACCTTGTACGCGCCCTTCACCGTTTGGAGATCATCGATCAGGCTTTCAGCGTAAGCGCCAAACCATAATCCGAAAGAGGATGGCATAGCCAACTGCAAATGAGTATAGCCGGGAAGAAGATGTTCACGATGCTTTTCGCTGAGTGAAACCAGCAAGGAGAACAACGACCTAACGGCGTGAACGATCTCGACGATTTCATGACGGAGGTATAATTTGATATCAACCAGCACCTGATCATTCCGTGAACGACCACTGTGAATTTTTTTACCAACATCACCAAGCGCTAAGGTGAGATCAAGCTCAACCTGTGAATGAATGTCTTCCACATCGTCATTCAATACAAAATCACCGGATTCGATTCTGGAATAAATTCTTCGCAGCTCCTTAAGAAGTTGATCGAGCTCTTCCTTATCGAGAAGGCCTATGGTCTGAAGCATCGATATGTGCGCCATTGAGCCAAGCACGTCGAATGGCGCAAGAAAGAGGTCCATCTCACGGTCTTTGCCAACCGTAAACTTTTCAACTTCTTCAAGCGACGCTTTGTTTTTCTGCCATAACTTCATAAGCTCAGTGTTTTGTTTTTGATCATCGACAGAACCTGACGTGTGGTTCTGATCCTTGCATACTCTTCGTCGAGGTTGCTCAGCGACATCTGGTGCACCAATTCCGATGGGTAGATAGTTCCATCCACACCCTGTTTATCAAATGCGGCTGTGCCGTCCGAGACAACAATTGTTTCAAAGTCAAGCTCACCACACATGCGGGCTGTCGATTCAATGGAGTTGTTCGTCACAAATCCAACGATAACAACATCCTTCACTTCTAACCTGCGAAGGTCTTCCTCCAGGGCCGTGTTAAGAAATGCATTGGCCGTTGATTTGTGAATCAGCTTTTCCCCTTTCCCAACAAATATAAAATCCTTCAGACTATTTCCCGGATTCGATGGATGAAATGGTGATTCACTGGAGACTGACATATGCTGTACGATGAAAACAGGGTACCCCTTTTCCCGCCATTCAGCAAGTAGCAACTTAATATTTCCTTCTGCTTCCGGATTATTCCTGTTTCCTCCCCAGTGTAGAGAATTGTCAATCCCTTTCTGGACGTCAATGACAATAAGCGCAGGATTCATCTAGTTGATTATTTCATCAAGAACTTTTACATAGATCTCGATGCCCTGCCGGATCTCATCAACGAAGATGAACTCATCGGCAGTGTGCGATCGCGCTGAATCGCCAGGTCCCATCTTTATCGAGGGTGCAGGAATCAACGCCTGATCTGAAGTTGTTGGCGAACCGTAGGTGGAAATTCCAAGCTTTGACGCTGCTTTCACAAGTGGATGATTATCTGCAATGCCGGAAGGTCGCATTCTCATTGACCTTGGTTTGACTTCGCATTTTACATTACTCCTGATGAGGTTGAGTAATTCTTCGAGTGTGTAACAATCTGTAACGCGAACGTCGACTGTAAAAAGGCATTCTGCAGGGACGACATTATGCTGCTTTCCGGCATTGATGACGGTCACCGTCATTTTCACAGGACCAAGCGTTTTTGATACTTCCGGGAAACGATACGTCCTGAACCACTCAATATCAGTGAGCGCTTCATAGATCGCATTCACCCCTTCTTCGCGAGCAGCATGTCCTGCCTTTCCGTGAGCAACACAGTCGAGCACCATGAGTCCCTTTTCAGCGGTAGCCATCTGACAGAGCGTGGGCTCCCCTACGATGGCGAAATCAATTTTCGGAAGAAGAGACCAGATGCTTTCAATACCTCCGGTGCCGGATATTTCTTCCTCTGCGGTGGCTGCAAGGACAAGATTATATTTCAGGTCACGGCGATTAAAGAAATGCAGAAATGAAGCGATCAAAGAAACCAAAGGTCCACCCGCATCATTACTGCCAAGGCCAAACAATTTTCCATCGATGATCTCCGGTTTGAAGGGATCTCTCTTGTACTGTGGATTCGGCTTGACCGTATCGTGATGAGAATTGAGTAGTACCGTGGGTTTTGAAGAATCAAAGTAGGCATTAAGGGCCCACACATTATTCCCCTGCCGTTTCGCCTCTACAGAATGTTTCGAGAGGAATTCAAGGATCGCTGACGCCGTGCCATCTTCCTCCTTACTAAACGAAGGAATGGAAATCAATTGAGTGAGAAGTTCTATGGCTGAAGTCTGAAGCGCCGTTCCCATATTCATTACTGTGTAATGAGCGTTCCGTCTGTTTTCTGTCCAGTGTTCTTGAGAAGATCGGTGGCTTCGCCGATCAATACTTCCTTCACGCCTGCGTTGATTGCATTGTAGGCGTTCTCAAGTTTCGGAAGAATACCGTCTGCGAAGACATCCTTCTGAAGAAGTTCATCATAAAGCTTGCGCGGCAAATGCGTGATCACAGAATCGTCTTTATTTACATCCATAAGAACACCTTTCTTCTCAAAACAAAAGATCAGGCGCACATCAAAATGTTTGCTCATTGCAACGGAGAGGACAGACGCAATCGTATCGGCATTCGTGTTTAGCATCGTTCCATCGCTGTGCGTAAGTGGAGCAAATACAGGAACCACGTTCTGCTTGAGAAGGAAGAACATCAAAGAAGTATTCACTCCATCCGGTTTTATATCACCGACAAATCCGTAGTCAATATCTTTAACGGGACGTTTTGTTGCCGCAATCATATTTCCATCAGCGCCGGTTATCCCCATTGCGTTACATCCGAGCTTCTGCAAAAAGGAGACAATCTGCTTATTGACAAGCCCTCCGTATACCATAGTAACGAGATCAAGTGTTGCCGCATCGGTTATGCGACGACCATTCACATAGTTGGACTCAATACCGAGCTGAGTACCCAGCTTGGTCGCAATCTTTCCTCCTCCGTGAATAAGAATCTTCGGCTCTTTGATGGCTGCAAAGTCATTAAGAAAATTCGCCAATGCGTCCGGATTATCCAGAACATTGCCACCAATCTTGATCACAAATAGCCTGTTCATCATATCATGCTTGCTTTCCTGAGAGTAACTCCGACAAAACCGCCTGCGCCGCCCATACCCTGTTAGATGCCTGATGTGTTACGATACTGTTCGGGCTGTCTAACACCTCATCGCTCAATTCAACGTTCCTTCTTACGGGAAGACAATGCATTACCCTCGCGTTATTAGTAATTGCCAGCTTTCGGTTTGTAAGCATCCATGAAGGATCGTTGCAATAGATCCTTCCATAGTCGTTATAAGTACTCCAGTTCTTTACATAGACGAAGTCGGCATCCTTAAGCGCTTCTTCCTGGTTGTACGTGATAGCCGCGCCTTTTGTAAAAGACGGGGCAAGCTCATAGTCTTCCGGATGTGTAATCACAAAATCCGCAGCACCCCAGGCATTGACCCATTGGGAAAAACTGTTCGCCACGCACTGGGGGAGTGTCTTGACGTGTGGCGCCCACGTTAGTACGATCTTCGGTGTGCGCTTTTCCTTAAACGTTTCAGAGATCGTAATAATGTCCGTGAGACTTTGCAGCGGGTGCAGCGTTGCACTTTCGAGACTCAGGATTGGAATTCCCGAGTATCGGATGAACTGGTTGATGTACAGCTCACTGTAATCATCAGTCTTGTTCTGCAACGATGGAAAAGTGCGGATGCCCAGCACGTCGAAATATTTTCCCAGGATGGGCGCCGCATCCTTGACGTGTTCTACCGTGGTTCCACTCATAATAGCTTCATCCTCGAATTCAAGAGACCATCCTTCGGAACCAACATTAAACACGATTGACTCCATCCCGAGGTTCGCCGCTGCGATCTGTGTGCTAAGCCTGGTTCTCATACTTGGATTGAGAAACAGCAGACCAATCCTTTTATTTTTACCGAGACTTACGTGCTTACGCGGATCGGCTTTGTAAACGAGAGCCTTGCCGACGAGGGCATCGATATCAGTCACGTCCTGAACGGAAATAAAGTTTGTCATTTCAATTCGGTTTTAAGGGCCTCCAGGAAAATGTCCGCTTCCGATTTGGTTAGCGTGAGCGGTGGTAAGAGACGTATTGCATTCGGCCTGGCCTCTCCGGTGAAGATACGATGCTTGAAAAGAAGATCATTTCGTACAGACTTCTTCATCTCAGGAAGATCAAAGCCAATCATGAGCCCACGTCCACGCACATCACTAATCACAGGAAACTTCTTAAGCTCATTGATCAGATATTCTCCGACATTCAAAGCATTCTCCACGAGCTGCTCTTTCGCGATCACTTCCAAGACGGCGAGACCAGCTACAGCGGCGAGATAATTTCCACCGAATGTAGTTCCAAGCATTCCGCTCCATGGTTTGATTGCTCCTTCAATAAATAATCCACCAATAGGGAACCCGTTGCCCATCCCCTTAGCTGTAGTAATAAGATGAGGACGGATGCCTGCGTATTGATGAGCAAAGAATTTTCCTGGTCTGCCATATCCTGATTGAATTTCGTCCAGAATAAGCAATGCGCCTTTCTTAGCACATTCAGCCTCCAGGAACTTCAGAAAAGAATCCTTTGGAACACGAATACCTCCCACGCCCTGAATCCCTTCGATGATAACGGCGGCGAACTCTTCAGTCAGCGCCTGCTGCACCGCTGCTTCATCGTTCATAGGAACAAAAACAATCTCGTGACCTGCATTAAACGGCGCAACGATCTTTGGATTATCCGTAGCGGCAACCGCGCCAGAAGTTCGGCCATGAAATGCCTTCTGAAAAGCAAGGACCTTTTTCCTTCCAGTGACGAACGATGCAAGCTTCAGCGCATTCTCATTTGCTTCGGCTCCTGAGTTACACAGGAAAAGCTGATAGTCAGGATAACCGCTTACTTCGCCAAGCTTCTCCGCGAAACGTTCCTGCAGAGGATTGCGTACGCTGTTCGAATAGAATCCTATGCGCTGGAGTTGCTGCGTGAGTTGCTCAACATAATGCGGATGTGCATGACCAATGGAGATCACTGCATGTCCGCCGTACAGGTCAAGATACTTGGTTCCCTTTTCGTCCCAGAGCCAGCATCCTTCAGCTTTCACCGGATTTATATCGAACAATGGATATACGTCAAACAGTTTCATACTTTGAGTATCTACAGGAGTTTCAAAAGTTGATGACATTGATTTTGCTTTCAATCTAAAACACGATTGACTTGAGTCTGAGTCCTGCGCGTTCATCGAGACCGAACATGATGTTCATATTCTGTACCGCCTGACCCGATGCCCCTTTCAGAAGATTATCAATCGCTGAATGGACCACCAGCTTATCGCCTTCCTTCTCAAGACCGATTATACACTTGTTGGTGTTAATCACCTGCTTCAGATTGATTGTCTCATCAGAGACAGTCGTAAAAGCATGTCCGGAATAAAACTGGCTGAACAGATTCCGGGCCTCCTCAAGAGAGAGATCGCATGACACCACAGAGGTGACGAAAATTCCCCGGGTGAAGTCGCCTCTCCACGGAACAAAGTTCAGTGGCGCAGCAAAAGATGGATCCACTTGTCGAAGGATCTGCCGGATTTCCCTGAGGTGTTGATGCGTTAAAGTTTTGTATGCGGAAATATTGTTCGCTCTCCATGTGAAATGTGTGGTATCCTGCAGTTTTTGTCCCGCTCCTGTAGAACCAGTGATTCCGGTTGTATAAACTTCGTTTAACAGTTTTCCTTTTGCCAGCGGGAGCAACCCCAGTTCAATCGCTGTTGCAAAGCATCCGGGGTTCGCAATATTTTTCGCAGTTTTGATCTCTTCCCTGTTCAATTCAGGAAGGCCATAAACAAAATCGCGGCCCTCGCTTTTTTCACCGAGCCTGAAATCCTGGCTAAGATCTATTACCCTTGTCTCTTTAGCGAATGGATCTTCAGCAAGGTACTTCTTGCTTTCTCCGTGGCCGAGGCAAAGGAAAACGACGTCAGCGTTTTTATTAATTTCAGCCGAGAAAGTCATATCTGAATCACCGATCAGGTCGGAATGAACAGAGTGAAGTGGATTCCCCCCGTTGCTGCGGCTGTGCACAAACGAAAGCTCAACGTTCGGGTGATTGAGAAGCAATCTTATTGTTTCTCCGCCAGTATAACCAGCGCCACCAACAATGCCCGCCTTGATTTTCTTCTCCATCATTGCCTAGTTTTTAGAGGCTTCTTCTTTCACCTGATTGTAGATCATCGTCTGATTACCGAAGATCTTCGAAAACCCTTTCACATCGTCTCCGCTCCATCCGAGGTTCATCTCACCATACTTTCCAAATTTAGAGGACATGAGATCGAATGGTGATTGGATTCCCAACACCTGGAACCTGTAAGGGAATAGTTGTATGTGCACCTCGCCGCTGACGTTTTGTTGTGAGTTGGTGAGGAAGGCTTCGATGTCGCGCATCACAGGATCGAGATATTGACCTTCATGTAACCAGTTTCCATAAAATTGTGCAAGCTGATCTTTCCAGGTCAGTTGCCATTTCGTAAGCACATGCTTCTCTAATGCGTGGTGACCTTTGATGACGAGCATTGGCGCAGCTGCTTCAAAGCCAACGCGGCCCTTAATTCCGATGATGGTATCTCCAACGTGGATATCACGGCCGATACCGTAAGGACCAGCGATGCTTTGCAGATGTTGTATTGCTTTTGTCGGGTGATCAAACTTCTGATCATTGACTTCTGTGAGTTCGCCTTTTACGAAAGCAAGTCTTAGAATTTCAGAGCCATTCTTCGTCACTTGGGTAGGCCATGCTTCTTCAGGAAGCATACCCAGAGATTTCAATGTTTCTTTTCCTCCAACAGATGTACCCCAGATTCCTTTGTTGATGGAGTACATTGCTTTGGTGAAGTTCATGTTAACTCCTTTTGATTGCAGAAAAGCAATCTCTTCTTCGCGTGAAAGTTTCATCTCACGGATCGGAGTAATGATCTCGATGCCGGGCACGAGGATGTTGAGGATCATATCAAACCTCACCTGATCATTTCCGGCGCCTGTGCTCCCATGGGCAACAGCGTGCGCATTGATTTGCTTCGCGTAGTTCGCGGTGGCAAGCGCTTGCGACATCCGTTCCGCGCTTACACTCAACGGATAAGTGTTATTCTTCAAAACGTTTCCATAGATAAGGAAGCGAATCACCTTGTCGTAGTAGTTCTTTGTTTCATCAACCGTGACATGAGAGGCAACGCCAAGGTATTTTGCGCGCTGCTCTATCTCGGCAACTTCCTTCTCGTCGAAACCACCAGTGTTGACGGTGATCGTGTGAACTTCATAGCCTTTTTCTTCGCTGAGATATTTCACACAGTACGAAGTATCAAGACCTCCGCTGAATGCTAATACTACTTTTTTCTTCATTGTGAATTGGTCAGGAGAGACTGCCACTCCCGGGATTGGTATTTGGGATGCGGCAGCCTTTCCTGTAGTTAAAGTGTAAAGAATGGCAAAGATAAAAACAAAGGGCAAAGCCGAAAGAAATGAAGGTCATGCTTTCGGCTGCCTTGAGAACTTCTACCAGAAGAAGAAGAAACTGAAAATAGATTTCTTGCGCTCCTGATTTCCTCCGTCATTGTCACGTCTGCGGCCGAGGAATACGAACTGCTTCAGTCGCATCCAACGTTCGAAGAGCGTCACATTACGTTTAAAGTCTCTGTGTCGGTGGGTTACAAGGTCGCCCTGCGGGGTAACGACCATTTGTTTTGCTTTCTCACGCTCCTGCGCTTCCTTTACCTTAGCTTCTGCTTCGACGGGATCAAAAAGCATCGCTGTGCACAGGCAGTTGGTTCTCTTTTTCGCTGTAAGGATGTCGTAGTTGATGCAGCTCTTACAACCTTTCCAGAACTCTTCATCCGTAGTGAGCTCTGAATATGTTACAGGCTCATAACCAAGGTCTGAGTTGATCTTCATTACTGCGAGCCCTGTAGTCAAGCCGAAAATTTTCGCCAAAGGATATTTCTCTCTTGAGAGATCAAAGATCTTCCGTTTGATATCAGTTGCCACGCCCGTCTTACGAAAGGCGGGTGCTACGATGAGTCCTGAGTTGGCAACGTATTTCTCGTGCTGCCACGCTTCAATGTAACAAAAGCCTACCCATACGCCATCTTTTGTAACGGCGATGACGGCCTTGCCCTCATCCATTTTTCTCTCGATATAGTCAGGAGAGCGTTTAGCGATACCGGTTCCACGAGCTTTCGCAGACTCCTCCATCTCGGTCGTGATGGTTTCAGCGTATCGTTTGTCGTCAGGGGTAGCCACCCTGACGATAATATTGTGTTTGATTTCCAAAGTGATTCAGAATTAGAAAAGGTAAATAATTGAAAACTCCCGTGCCAAGGATGAATGGATCAGCGTCCTGGACGATGTACCAATAGCATTATGTAAGATGGAGGTATCAGATACGCACAAAGCGCACTGGTCGGGGTCGCCTGGTCACCATGCAGGCAATTGTCAAGAACGGGGATGTTCTGTTTGGTTGGAAAGCTGCCGTAGCTGCTTTGAATATGGTGAACAATGTTTTCAATTTCTTTCTTAGCGGTTTAAGTGAAACGTTAGAGGAAAGTCATTTAATGTTGGTTTTTTATTTATTTGTACTATAAATGCAAAACTAAACGATAAAGTTTGGTTTTTGTCAAATAATATTGTCCCAGATCCTAATTTTTTTTCAGCGACTAACGCTAGTTTGGGAAGACGTCCCCTCGCATAAGCTTCGTTAGTTGTCTGTGACTCAAATTTTTTAAGATGCAAAGTAAAAAAGTTATCATTCCGTCTCTGTTCGTTGTGCTCATGCTCACGTTGTTTGTCATTTTTGGCGGTACTCCCGGACCAAATCCGCGTGTCCTTGAGGCACATCGGGTAACCTCTGAGGCTCCTTAGCACCAGGGATCGACAAACTCAAATTTGATTCCAAAAACAATGCAGCCCCCTTAGGAGCTGCATGTGTGGCATCGCTATGGCAAAATTTAACGATACTTTATTCTATAAGGCAGGTGCTTTCGTTCATTTCAAGCGCTGAAATTTCCTGAACCGCACCTCCGGCAATGCCGCGTACGTCGCCATAAAGCTGCACGAGGTTCTCCATCGCCTTCGTTAGTCTCTTCTCCCGACGTGACCACTGACTCATAAACATTGCCCTCTCTTTCGTCAGATCGTCCTGCATCTCCTTGAAAGACTCGAATGCGGCCTCCAGCTTCTGCCGGAACTCCACACCAGTCACGTACCGATAAATAAGCTGCATCTTATCTCCACGGTTCTCCTGCGCCGCAAGCACCTCCCCTATTCTGGTCAGGTTGAACCGAAACAGCATGGAAAGTGCTTTAAACTCAGGGAATGTACACACCCAAATCCCCTCCATCTCACAAAAGCGTGTCACTCCGTCGGGTAGGGCCTCCGTGACGATGACCCCCAGATCCGCCTGTTTGAGCCGCATATCATCCTTGACCTTCGAAATCCACTCGTAACTGAAG
>JAEYXN010000115.1 GCA_023431285.1 Bacteroidota bacterium | reverse complement strand
ACACTTCTTTGCAATAAAATCGATTGCAAAACCCAAATTAGAGATTTTTAATATCTGAACATGACCTCCTCGGGCGCTATTACTGAAACGATAGCAATGGATAAGTTTTTGATTGTTTTGGGCGGCTCCAAAACTATTTAAGAGGCGTTACGCGTAGCGCACACTCCAAAGTACTTTATTAGCGAATCCGCAAAGCAACTATGGCTCCGGGAGGAATGGAAAAACTCATTCCCTCTTCCATTGAAACAGAAAACCTACGTGTGGTCACCTTTGAAGGATTTTCGAAAGAGTTGTAGGTACGGACAGATTCTGCGGATAAAATTTCTGAAGAAAGTATCGCCAGGGCGTCGTCACTCTGGAGCAGAATCTCGTGCGGATTTACAATATCTATATTAGCAATGGTCACCAAAATTTCACCTTTCTCATTCACGGACGCAGAAACAGATAACGCAGGAATCTCACCATCATCGGCAATGATCATTGGTGATTCAAAGGCTATCGGAACCATGAGTGAATCGTGGTGGCCGCGATACATCTTCATGATATGATAAGTCGGCGTCAGCAGAATCTTCTCACCTTCGGTCATGATGACACATTGTAACACATTCACAGTTTGCGCAAGATTGGCCATTCGCACACGACTACAATGTGTATTAAAAATATTCAGCGTGACTGCAGCCACCAATGCATCCCGCATCGTGTTTTGCTGATGAAGAAACCCGGGGTTTGTTCCGGGCGTAGGATCATACCATGTTCCCCATTCATCTACGACCAACGCCACATTCCTGTCAGGATCATATTTATCCATTATGGACCCGTGACGCTGAATAAGTTCCTCCATAAACAATGCTTTCCGCATTGTCTGAAAATACTGGTGGTCAGAATATTCTATCGCCGGACCTTTATGATTCCAGTCAATCACCGAGTAGTGATGTAGACCGATTCCCTCCATCAACTTTAACGGGATCATTTTCATGAGCGTCTCCGTCCAACGATAGTCATCACTCTGCGGTCCTGATGCAATTCGGTAAAGCGCCGTACTGTTGAACCAGTCTGTCATGAATGTTGAATACTGCCTGTAAAAGTCTGCATAATATTCGGCACGCATGTTTCCGCCGCATCCCCACGCTTCATTTCCCAGACCCCAGAACTTCACTGACCAAGGATGTTCCCGTCCATTCACCTTCCGAAGACTCGACATAGGACTCTCACCTTCGAAGTTCACATACTGCACCCACTCCATCAACTCCCGGACAGTTCCGCTTCCGACATTGGCAGAGATAAAAGGTTCAGCTCCAAGAAGCTCACAGAAATTCAGGAAGTCATGAGTACCAAATCTGTTGTTCTCGGTCACTCCTCCCCACCAGGTGTTCACAATTGAGGGCCGGCTTTCTTTCGGACCTATCCCATCCTTCCAGTTGTAGGTATCGGCAAAACACCCGCCGGGCCATCGAAGGTTCGGGATGCCAATTGCTTTTAGGCGTTCAATCACATCAGTGCGAATGCCATTGATGTTTGGGATAGAGGAGCCTTCTCCCACGTAAATCCCATCATAAATTCCCCAACCCAGATGTTCAGCAAAATGCCCATAGAGGTGTCGGCTGATCTGATGAGTAGCTTCGCGGGGAAAAAGGCGGAGGACGGTCATGTTAGTCTGGGCTAAAATATTAATGCCGTCGAACGTAACAGGCCCTGATCAGGCAAAGGATCGCCAACCTGCAAATCAATCAGTACTTACTGGTGGGATAGTTCAGCGATGTACGACTAGATAAATTTGACGCCTTCCTGCAGCTTCTTGTACTTGCTTTTATCAAAGACGTAATAGAATGCTCCCTTTCGTGAAGACTCTTTCTCTTTTTCAGCGAGTTTATTGAGGATTCCGAGGCTGAGTATCTTACGGGTAAAGTTTCTTTTATCCAGAGGGCTTTCATAGATGGCCTCATAAAGATTCTGCAACTGCGGAAGTGTGAACTTCATTGGCAGGAGTTCGAAGCCAATAGGGTGATTGGATACTTTGTGCTGAAGACGTTCTTTCGCCATCGCTACCATCTGCTTATGGTCGAAGATCAGTTGTGGTATTTTATTCAGCGGAAACCATCGTGGCTCGTGGTCAGTTTGCAACTGGACACTGTATTCTTCAATGTTGATCAGGGCAAAGTACGCAACAGAAACAACGCGCCCTTCGGGATCGCGATCCACATCACTGAAGCAGTGTAGTTGCTCCATATAGACATCTTCAAGACCGGTAAGCTGACTAAGGATACGCGCAGCCGCGGTGTCTGCACTTTCATTCTTGCTGACGAATCCTCCCATGAGGGACCACTTACCTTTCTCAGGTTCAAACCCGCGTTTGATAAGCAAGGCTTTTAGTTGAGTTCCGTCGAATCCGAATATGATACAGTCAACGGCGAGAAGGATACGGTCGTGGCTCTTGTATTTCCCGATGTCCATAGGTTTTTCTGGTTCGGCGTTCTTAAGTACGATGTGCAAGGATAAAAAAAAGTTATCACTAAATAAACAAAAGAGCCCACCCCGTGGGTAGGCTCTTAATGTTAAAGCTTAGTTATTTTCTCAGCCAGTGAACGTGGTCATTACCCAGATCACAATTCCGATCACAATAGCAGAGAAGAAAATATCCCATCCGTTGTAGCTGGCACGTGTTGAAGCTTTTTGCTCCGCGCTCAGCGTACTGAATGTAAGACCATTCACCGACTCCGGTGCAGGCGCAGGTGTTGCAAGGCTCACCCCAACACACAGGGCGATACAGAACACGAAGAACCACGCAGCGAAAGTAAGGAAGTTAATTGACGCGAACGTATGGATGAGGCTTCCAGGAGTCAGCGAGTCGACTACCAGCTCAAGTACGATACGAATCGCTGCGACGATAAGACCAACCACAAGAGTAGTCATCGCACCGGCGCTGTTGATACGTTTGTGGAAGATCCCCAACAGGAACACCGCTGCAATTGGAGGCGCGATATACGACTGCACTGACTGAAGATAAGTGTAAAGAACACCGGAAATTCCAGCCATTACAGGAATCCAGAGGATACCAAGAATTACTACTATCACGGTAGCTATACGACCGATCTTCAACAGTTTTTCTTCCGGCGTATTCGGCTTCAGCTTCTTGTAAATATCAACGGTAAACAGTGTAGAGCAAGAGTTGAACACAGAAGCAAGGGAGCTCATCAAAGCTGCGAGCAAGCCCGCTGCTACAAGTCCGCGAAGACCTGCAGGCATCTTATTCATCAACAAAGCAGAGAAAGCCTGGTCAGGAGAATCATAAGCAAGCTCACCTTTGTTTTTCAACGCAAGCGCGATAACTCCAGGGATAAGGAACAGGAACACAGGAAGAAGCTTAAGAAATCCACCGAAGATCGTTCCTCTTCGTCCTTCTGTAAGGTTTCTTGCAGCGAGTACGCGTTGTACAATGTATTGATCGGTACACCAATACCACAATCCCACGATTGTACTGGTGATCACAAGGCTGGGCCATGGGAATTCAGGATCGTCAGCGGGGCGCCACATATTCAGGTAGCCGGGCTCAAGAGATTCTTTCAATCCGTCGAAACCACCTACGGCGTTGAGACCTATAAATGTAATTGTACCTGCACCAAAAACAAGAACAACAGTTTGCATCGCTTCAGTATAAACTACCGCGCGCATTCCACCCAATACAGTATAAACTCCCGTCAGAATGACCGTAGCAAGAGCGCCGTACCAGAATTCAATATTCAGAACTGACGCGATCACCATTCCCCCTGCGTAAACAGTTACGGAAACTTTTGTGAGTACATATGCAATCAGAGAGAATACGCTAAGGAACCAGCGTGTCCTGGAGTCAAATCTTCTTTCGAGGAATTCAGGCATCGTGAAGACACCACTTCGAAGATAGAATGGTAGAAACACCCAGCCAAGGGTGATCACAAGCCATGCGTGGAGCTCATAAATGAGCATGGGGATTTTCCCTCCTGCTCCTGCGCCAGCAAGACCTACGATGTGTTCGGAACCAATGTTGGAAGCAAAGATCGATGCGCCTACCACGAACCAACCCATGTTACGGCCTGCGAGAAAGTAATCCTCTGTGCTTTCCTGCTTACGGCTCATAACCCAGATCGCCAGCAAACCAATCAAGAGAAAATACCCTACAATGACAACCCAATCGAGAGTTACAAATCCGCTCATTTTAAATAGAATAGTTTAGTTTAAGGTTTTGATTTATTTGTTTGGGTTTGCAAAAAATCTAATAAATCTAATGCATTATCTGTAGCATGCATCATTCCACCGCAGCATATTTTTAAATTCCGGAAGACGAGTGTTTTTTCCGATCTGCACATATTCGATGTCCGCCATTTCAGCGAAGTCTTCGAGGTGTTCTGTTGAGAGATTTTGACTATAGCAGGTGTGATGCGCACCTCCCGCATATATCCATGCGGCACATGCATCATAAATATTCGGTAGTGGTTTCCACAACACACGGGCTACCGGAAGATTGGGTAACGAGTGTTCGGGTGCCACCGCTTCAACTTCGTTTACCAGCAATCGAAAACGATTGCCCATATCTATTACTGAGGCATTCAGCGCAGGACCCGCAGCACTGTTGAACACGAGTCTAACAGGGTCAGCCTTTCCTCCAATCCCAAGCGGATGAATCTCACACGACGGCTTTGAGTCCGCGATCGATTCACATATCTCCAGCATGTGCGCACCCAGAACCAACGGATTGGATGGATCAAAATGGTACGTGTAATCTTCCATGAAGGAGTTACCACCCTTCAGTCCGGAAGCCATCACCTTCATCGCGCGGACCAGCGCAGCTGTTTTCCAGTCCCCCTCCGCTCCGAAGCCGTAACCAGCACTCATCAGGCGCTGCACCGCGATTCCGGGAAGCTGAACCAGACCATGAAGATCCTCAAAAGTATCAGTGAAGCCTTTAAAGTTTCCGTTCTCCAGGAAACGACGAAGCCCGATCTCAATCTTTGCAGCATCACGCAGTGAATATGACTTCTCTCCTCCTTTGCGCAATGGAGCTGCTACAGTATAACGCTCCTCATATTCTGCGACGAGACGCACAGCCTCATCATCAGACACATCCCCAATCACTTTGGCAAGCTCACTGATTCCATAACCATTTACGGAATAGCCAAATTTTATCTCCGCTTCTACTTTGTCACCTTCAGTAACTGCAACCTGGCGCATGTTATCTCCAAACCGGCAGAAACGCGCATTTTGCATGTCGTACCACCCACAGGCTGCACGCATCCATGTGTTCAGACGTTCATGAACTGCAGCATCACGCCAGTGTCCTACTACAACTTTTCTTTTCAGGCGCATCCGCGACATGATGAAGCCAAACTCGCGATCCCCGTGAGCGCTCTGATTCAGATTCATAAAATCCATATCAATACTCTTCCACGGAATGTCGCGGTTGAATTGAGTATGCAAATGAAGCAAAGGCTTCTGTAATACTTTCAATCCTCCAATCCACATCTTCGCAGGGGAAAATGTATGCATCCAAGCCACGAGTCCCACACAGTTCTTAGCTGTATTCGCCTCCTGGCAGATACTGTATATCTCCTCGGGTGTCTTAAGGACTGGTTTGAATTTCACCGTTACCGGAATGATGGACGAAGCGTTAAGCTCACGCGCGATTTCTTCGGAGTGAGCCGCTACCTGTTTGAGGGTTTCCTCACCATAGAGAAACTGGCTGCCGGTTACAAACCACACCTCGAATGTTTTGAGATTGATCATTTTATGTTCTGGATATTTTACTGAAACGTATTACGTGAATTTAAGCCTGACCGTAGTAGGAGTCCGGTCCGTGCTTGCGCTCGAAATGCTTTTTGATAAGAGAGTCTTTGAGACGTGGAGCATGTGGATTGATCTGCTCAGTGAGTGTTGCCATCTGGGCAACGCTCTCCAGCACCGCGCTGTTGTAAACAGCTTTGGCCGGAGTCTTACCCCAGGTGAACGGCGCATGATTACCGACCAGAATCATTTCAACTTCCTCGTAGCTGAGGTTTCTTTCCTTTAAACAATTGATTATCTGGAAACCTGTCTCATGCTCATAATTTCCCATGATCATTTCATCGCTCATAGGCGGCGCGCAAGGGATATCACTTGTGGTATGATCGGCATGCGTGGTGCCGAAGATAGGAATGTCGCGCTGTGCCTGCGCCCATGCCGTGGCGTAGGTAGAGTGGGTATGTACTATACCGCCAATCTTTTCCCAATGTTTATACAACACCGCGTGCGTTCTCGTGTCCGATGAAGGACGCAACGTACCTTCTACTGTATTTCCTTCGAAGTCAACGATCACCATATTGCCTGGTGTCAGATCGTCGTAAGGTACGCCACTTGGTTTGATGGCGAACACGCCGGCATTGCGATCAACTGCAGACACGTTTCCAAATGTAAACAACACAAGGCCCAGCTTTGGCAGCTGCATATTGGCCTCGAAGGCTGCCTCTCTAATATGATCGTATTTGCCCATACGTTATGCGCGCTCAGCTAAGTTTACTTCTCCTTTCTGAACCCCGGATTGAATGAACTCTCCAAGGCGATGGTATTTTTCGTACCTGCGCTTATAAAGCCCTGTCCTGCTTTGATCAGGCTTATACTCAACATCAAAACCCTGCCCCATCTGGTGCATCGCTTCTTCAACATTTGAATATATTCCGCTTGCCGTCGCCGCGAACATCGCTGCACCCAATGCGCAGGTTTGTTCACTGCGATGAATACGAATCGGCATATTCATCACATCGCTCATCACCTGCATGATGTATGGTGATTTACGCGCTACTCCACCGAGGCCGATAAGACCCCGAACAGGTACACCTTCGTTGTTGAATCTTTCTACTATCGCCCGTGCACCAAAACATGTCGCCTCCACCAGAGATTTAAATACATGGGCTGCAGAAGAACCAAGGTTGAGTCCGGTGATCGCAGCTTTCAATGCCTGGTTTGCATCAGGTGTCCTCCTTCCATTGAGCCAGTCTATTGCAAGCTCATCATCCTCGTCCAGTGGAAGGTTCGCAGCTTCACGAGACAAAAACGGGATCAGACGATCAGATATTTCCTGTTGTAGTTTCTGAATAGTAACAGCGTCGATGACTTTGGACGTATCAAGGAGTTCACCGATTGGTGACGCCAGCATATTGCGGAACCATGCATACGTATCTCCGAATGCAGATTGTCCAGCCTCGAGTCCCACCATACCGGGAATGATCGAGCCATTGACCTGGCCACAGATTCCCTGGACAAACTTTCCTTCGATGTCTGCCATAGGCGCGACCAGCATATCGCAGGTGGACGTACCCATTACTTTGCTAAGGTGATAAGGCTCGATCTGTCCGCCAACGGCACCCATATGCGCGTCGAATGCGCCGACGCCAACAATAACCTCCATACTCAGCCCGAGGCGTTCAGCCCAACTGGCGCTGATCTTCCCTGCTGGTTTGTCTGAAGTATATGTATCACGGAAAAGTCTTTCTGTAAATCCTTCGAGAAGCGGATCCAGTGAGGAGAAGAACTGATTCGGAGGAAGCCCGCCGAACTCTTCAGCCCATAATGCTTTATGACCAGCTGAACATACTCCGCGCTTCATGGCGTGTACGTCTGATCCGCCGGTTAATACAAAAGGTATCCAGTCACAGTGTTCCACCCAGCTATAGCACGCGCGCCGTACTGACTCGTCCGAACGCAGCACATGCAGAAGCTTCGCCCAGAACCATTCTGACGAATAGATGCCTCCAACATATTGAAGATAGTTTGTATCGAACTTCGCAGCGTGGCTGTTGATCTCTTCAGCTTCCGGCAACGCGGTGTGATCCTTCCAGAGCACAAACATTGCATTCGGATTGGACTCAAACCCGGGCACCAGCGCCAGAGGAGTTCCCCATCTGTCAACGGCGACGGGTGTCGACCCCGTGGTGTCTACCGCAATACCGCGAACGCGTGACGCCACTGATGAGCCTGCTTTCTTAAGACAGTCTTTAACAGTGTGTTCCAGTCCTTCAAGATAGTCTAAAGGATGCTGGCGAAATTGATTGGTTTCAGGGTTGCAGAAGAGGCCATCGCGCCACCGCGGATAAGCAAAAACTGAAGAGGCTACCTCCTGCCCTCGGGCGTCGACGATGATGGAACGAACCGAGTCTGTTCCATAGTCAACGCCGATTACAAACTGGTTGGAATCCATGTATTATCAGCCGTTAGTTCCGCCAAAGATACATTTTAATATTTAAGTGTATCAATAACATTTATAAATATTTGATCCATCCAAGAGCTGGTTTTAGCATTATGATAAGGCAGCTTTTGATAACCCGACAACAGGCCAACGCATGTTAGTTTTGGAAAGTGATGCGACACGTATTGCATAACCCAGCAAAAATGCCTTCCTTATGATCAATGTTAGCTCGGAAAAATGCGGGAATTTGGGAAAACCCCTCGACGGAATTGGTTTGACAGGTTCATGGATCTCATGTCTTTGATATTTTTTTCAAGTGACAGGGAAGGAACCTTCAGTAGCCACTATGAAAGACTGGAGAAACGAAAGAAAAGAACCAAATTGCATCGATGGAGGCGCCAGTGACATGAAGGGCGGGTCTCCAAATCACTTCCTAATTCAACAACTTGTTCTTCCTCATCCAATGGAATAATGGCTCGGTCCAGCTTTTCTCGCGGAAGATGAATCCGTGCCCTCCTTTTGAGTAGACGTGCAACTCCACATCCACCTTGTGATGTCTTAACGCTTCAAAGTATTGAATCGCGTTATCCACATCCACCAGCTTGTCATCAGTCGCAAATGTGATGTATGCCGGAGGAGTGTCAGCCGTTACCTGAAGCTCATTCGAAAAATCTTTAATAGAACTTGCGGAAGGCGTTTTCCCCAACAATTGAGTTCTTGAATCCCGATGGGTAAGACTGTCGCGCATACTAATCACAGGGTATACCAGGATCTGAAAGTCAGGCCGCAGACTTGTGTTGTTCTTATTTTCAACCAATGCTTTTTTAAAATGTGTTGCTTCTGTGGATGCAAGATGTCCGCCAGCAGAAAATCCCATGATGCCGATTTTGGCAGGATCAAGGTTCCACTCTTTGGCTCTCTCACGCACAACCTTAATGGCCTGTTGTGCATCCTGCAAAGGACCGATCTTCTTATCTTCCATCGTGGAGTCGCTGGGAAGTCTGTACTTCAGAACAAATGCGGTGACTCCATTCTTCGCAAGCTCTTTAGCGGTCATCACCCCTTCACCTTCATACACCACAACGCTATAACCACCACCTGGACAAATGACAACAGCAGCTCCTGTGGATTTTTCCTTGTCAGCCAGAAAGACTTCAAGCGTAGGGAATGCAGTCTTGCGATACATCCCTCTCTGGAGTGGAGCCTCTGTTGACCGCGATGCCTTTACTTTCGAATTTGGAATGGCGCCTGTGTAAAGATCGATGATCTCCTGCGCTCCCACCAGGAATGGAAGCAAACTCATGACGATCGCGGTAGTGATAATTATTCTCATGGCTCTATGATCGATTAGTTCTGATTAAACAGAAGTGGCGCCTGCAATTATAGAGAATGATCAAGTGAATACAAAATGGTCGTTCATGCGTCTAACCAATAAGTTTAACTCAGGGGCGTTAAGGT
>JAEYXN010000057.1 GCA_023431285.1 Bacteroidota bacterium | reverse complement strand
TTCCACCAGTGCAATCAGTGACCGCAACCTTGAACGTCTTGAGTTGGGTCCCGAAGATATCGAGAGCGGTTTGCACCAACAGGATGGAACCGTAGTCTATGAGATGCTCCTCACTACAGCGAAAGTCGAAGAAATGAAAGCATTGCCTTACATTAAGTCAATCACTCCAAAACAAGAGAACGCGGCATACGAGAGTCGTCTCATCATGCCGTACAACCCAATGTACTTTTCGGGAAATCACCTTCGCGATACTGCAAGGCTCACAAACTGGACATCGAATAGTTTCGGCCCGCTATGGATTCCTAAAGAGGGTGCAACCATCGACATCAACAAGCTGACTCTTGCGCTTTACGGAACAGCGATTCAGAACTATGAGCACAATGAAAATGTGAAGATCGAAGGAGATAAGCTGCTCATCGACGGCCAGGAAGTGAAGCAATACACTTTCAAGCAGAACTACTACTTCATGATGGGTGATAACCGTCACAATTCACTGGATTCCCGTTACTGGGGATTCGTACCGGAAGATCATATTGTAGGCAAGGCGTTCTTCATCTGGTTGTCACTGGATAAAAATGCAGGTGCTTTGAATAAGATCCGCTGGTCAAGATTCTTCAAGCTGATAAAGTAGGTCCTTTCAGAAGGGATTACCATTCTATTTCACGCATTCCCTTCGCATGGAGGTATTCGTTTGCTTTGCTGAAATGCCTGCAACCGAAGAACCCGCGGTCAGCGGAGAATGGCGAAGGATGAGCGCTCATGAGCACAAGGTGTTTCGAACGATCAATGATCTCGCCTTTCTTCTGCGCGTAAGCTCCCCATAAAAGAAAAACAACATTGGATTTCTCATCACTGATCTTTCTTATCACCGCATCGGTAAACTCCTCCCACCCTTTTCTCTGATGAGAGCCAGGCGCGGAAGCGCGTACGGTGAGGGTTGCATTGAGAAGGAGAACACCCTGTACTGCCCATCGGCTAAGGTCACCAGAAGCAGGTATAGGCTTTCCAAGATCTTTCTGAATCTCCTTAAAAATGTTCACCAGCGATGGAGGCATCCTGATGCCATCGTGTACTGAAAAACAAAGTCCATTTGCCTGTCTTTCGCCGTGATAGGGATCCTGACCAATGATGACCACCTTAAGATCATCGAAACTGCAGGCATCGAACGCGCGGAAGATATCTTTGCCCGATGGGTAAACGGTGTGAGTATGATACTCCTCCCTCACAAAAGAGATCAGATCACCAAAGTAAGGTTTACTGAATTCATCCTGCAGCCTGTCCTTCCAGGAAGCAGCTATTTTAACGTCCATGTTCAAATCTATCATCCATCATGCTTTGTTGGTCGGCTTAGACAACATTTTTCGCTGAAAATGATGCAAAATGGCCTTGAGAATCATCATTGGAACAAATAATCCCTGCGATGCATACAATTCCAAAAAATTAATATTTTTGAAGTGATGGTAACAGAGATAACACAAGGGGTAAAAGTGAGCGTGGAGACTGAGTACCAACCCGCGTATTCAAGTCCGAGCCAGTATCACTATGTGTTTACCTACCGCATCACCATCGAAAATCAAAGCGAGTATACAATTCAACTTTTACGCCGACACTGGTATATTCATGACGCAGGTTTTAATCAGCGTGAAGTAGAAGGTGAAGGTGTTGTCGGACAACAACCGGTGCTCGAACCAGGACAAACCCATCAGTATGTTTCAGGCTGTAATCTGAAGTCCGGCATCGGCAAGATGGTGGGCACTTACCTTATGGAACGTGTTGTTGATGGTGTTAAAGTTCAGGTAAATATTCCTGAGTTTACAATGGTCGCGCCATTGAGACTTAACTAGTGTGATCATCATCTCCCCCATCTCAAGCTTCTGTTTCTCCGGATCTCCGACCCTGTTCGCTGTATCTGCATTCATAATACGATGAACACATTTCAGATCCGGTCGTTCTGGAAATATTGGCTCGACGCCGTAGACGCACACTCATTGCATTCACCGTTTTATTTCGATTTCTACGAGAAAGTAATCCGTGAGCAAGGCGAAGACTTTGATCCTGTGATAGAGAAACTCCGGGAAAAACTACTGACTAATCCCACGCCCCTTCTGATCAAAGATCTGGGTGCAGGCTCGGTTCATGGTCGCAACGAGAGGACCATACGCGAAATTGCAAAGACAAGTCTGAGTCCGTCAAAGTATTCCCGTCTTTATGCGCGTGCGATAAAACATTTCGGGGCGCGCAATATCATTGAACTTGGAACATCTCTTGGGATAAACACCCTGTACCTGGCACACAATGGGAATTCCATGGTGGCCACATTCGAAGGATCGCCTGCTATCGCTGCGGTCGCGAAAAGCACGTTTGAATTCGCAAATGCCAGGAATATCGAATTGATCGAAGGTGACCTTGCGAATACATTGGAAACCTGGCTGGGTAATCACGCCAGCATCGACTTCGCGTTTATCGATGCCAATCACCGTCTTCAGCCTACTCTCAGGTATTTTGAGGCACTGATAAAGCATTCTCATGCAGGAACCGTAATTGTCCTCGACGATATTCACTATAGCGAAGAAATGGAACGTGCCTGGCAACAATTGAAAGCCCATCCCCTTGTTTACGGCACCGCCGACGTATGGCGTGCCGGATTTATCTTCCTTGATCCGTCATTGAACAAACAAGACGTTGTATTACAGTTCTAGCCATTGAATTACAAGGGAAAGGCCCTATTTTTGCCGATATTTTTTCTATGAACGAGACCACTACCAATTCAGGCCACGCGACCCCCAAGAAAAACTACAAGACTGCGATCGTCATATCACTGATGGCAATCGTCATCATCGCGCAGGGCATTAAGATATTTCTTGACTCCCAGGAGAAACACGAAATAAGAACGGAACTGGCTACCACAGAGGAAACCCTGGAGAGTACTCGTCAGCGGATGACGGAAATCCGTACCGAGCTTGATGCAAAGATTGAGGAAGTGAAAAAACTCGGGGGCAATGTCGCTGACCTGGAAACTGCTAAGGCCGAAATAGAAGCTGAGCTTCGCCGAAACAAGCGTGCCACCGGCAAGGAGATCAAAGCTCTCCAGGATCGTCTTGAAGGATACGAGATGCTGCTTAAGAACAAGGATGACGAAATTGAAAAACTGAAGTCGGTAAATAAAGAACTCCTTACAGAGAACAAAACCTTAAAGACCCAGAAGATTCAGTTGGCAGACACTATCTCAAAGATCAATCAGTCAAAGGAAGAACTTGCTTCCAAGGTTGCCAAAGCATCGCAGCTGAAAGCGGAAAACATCCGGATTGTTGCGCTTAATGAGAGGAACAAGGAACGTGAGTCGCCATTCAAGAGCCGCCAGATCGGCAAGCTCAAGGTAGATTTCAACCTGGCGGAAAATGAGGTGGCCCCTATTGAAGGGAAGAAGATCATGATCCGGATAGTCGACGAGAACGGGCAGGTTCTGTTCGATGTAGCCCGCGGTTCCGGTACTTTCATGTATCAGGGTAAGGAGGAGTTTTACACTGCCGCCCAGGAGATCCTATTCGATAATACCAGGCAGCAACTTTCCTTCATTTACGACAAGGGTTCTGATTATCCTTCCGGAAACTACGTGATGGAGATCTATGCTGACGACTATCGCATCGGCTCTGGACAGTTCTCTGTGAAGTAAATCACTGATAACCAGGTTCCTGATCTCATAAAGTAATGCTGTTAGGGCATCTTTTTTCACGCAGCCCTTTCGATTGTGCCCTTTCCTGATTACCTTTGCAGCCTTAATTTTTAACACAACTCTATGAACAATTACGAGACGGTATTCATTTTAAATCCCGTTTTGTCTGAAGATCAGGCAAAGGATACTGTCGATAAATTCGTGAAAGTGTTGAAAAAGTCTAATGCTGATGTGGTAAACATCGAGCAGTGGGGACTTAAGAAGATGGCTTATCCCATCAATAAGAAGTCCACAGGCTTTTACAACCTTGTCGAATTTAAGGCAGATCCCACAGTTATCAACACACTTGAAACTGAATACAGAAGGGATGAATCAGTAATGCGCTTTCTGACCACGGTGTTGGACAAGCATGCGATCGCTTACAACGACAGAAGACGTAAAGGCGAGTTCAACAAAGGTCCTAAAAAAGTAACTAAAAAAGCGGAGGATTAAGGGTATGACATTGATGAATGAACCTATCAAGCGCGCAGAGATCAAACCTAAGTACTGCCGCTTCAAGAAAAACGGTATCAAGTATATCGATTATAAAGATCCTGACTTCCTGTTGAAGTTTGTGAATGAGCAAGGCAAGATCCTTCCTCGCAGACTTACCGGTACCAGTCTGAAGTTCCAGAAAAAGGTTGCTCAAGCGGTTAAACGCGCGCGCCACCTTGCTCTTCTTCCGTATATCGGCGACTCTCTCAAGTAATCTTTGAACTCTTAAAGAAGAACAGACATGGAAGTTATATTGAAACAAGACGTTGCCGGCCTGGGGTACAAGAACGACATCGTAAAGGTAAAATCAGGTTACGGAAACAATTATCTGATCCCTAATGGTATCGCACTCATTGCTACTGACTCTAACAAGAGACTGGTACAGGAGAACATCCGTCAGGCATCACACAAAGCTGCCAAAATCAAGCAGGATGCTGAAGCACTTGCAGCAAAGATCGGCGAGCTTACCATCGAAATCGGAACAAAAGCTGGCGAGAGCGGAAAGATCTTCGGTGCGGTTACCGCCCTTCAGATTGCTGACTCCCTGAAAGCCAAAGGATTCGATATTGACCGTAAGAAAGTCGTATTGAAAGAAAGCCCTAAGCAATTGGGAACTTATAACGCAACTCTTGACCTCCACAAAGAAGTCAAGCACGAAATCACTGTGAAAGTTGTGGCTGAGTAATTTTCCCCGGCCATAAATCAAAGCCATCCCATAAGGGGTGGCTTTTTTATTTTATATTAGCCCGCTACGCTATTGTGCCCTTCCATCGCTTATGATGAGACTGCTTATCCTGCTGTTTACCGTTTGTTTCGCCAGTGTCAGTGTTGCCCAGCAATTCTCGATCACTAGCCTCGGGGTTGAAGAGGGTTTAGGCCACTCAATCACATACAACACCTTTCAGTCCGCCAACGGGTACATCTGGATATCCACCGACAACGGCCTCACCCGTTTTGATGGTGTATACTTACGTAACTTCACCACTGAAGACGGCTTAAGAACAAACTTCATCTTCGACGTGGTCGAACGTGACTCGTCTCTCATCATTGCTACTTTCGGTGGCGGACTAATGACCTACCGGAATAACGAATTCAAACCTTACTTTGAAGATACAACCTATGTAACATATCCCATCGACCTTCATTTCTATCAGGACAAGCTTTGGGTTATGGATCGTTACAAGCACCTCTATTACGAAGACGGAAACAAATTTACTCACGTTACCGCGACGGAAATGTCAATCTTCGATGACGACTTCGTTGAGACGTACAGTCTTAGCAATATCGGCTCCGTGATGTATATAGGCACGAGTAGCGGTCTGTTTTCCTTTGATGGAAAAAATTATAACCGCTTTCAGAATCCCGAGTTCACCAAGACTAACATTTACAACGTTTCTGCCCTGCGCAATGGAAATCTTCTTGTCACAAACAAGAATCAGTTGCTTGAATATAATGTCCGCACAAATACATCAACAGTCCTTTTTACAAGCAGTCACTTCTCGCCTTCTACGTCATTACTGGAAGATCATGAGGGTAACATCTGGATGTCGTTGATCAACGGCGAGACGTTCCTTCTCAAAGCGCCGGTTCAAGGCACTCGGCGCGAGGTAATCAATGTGATGGAAGGCATTGTGATCTCTCATGTGTTCGAGGACCGCGAACGCAACGTGTGGCTTGCATCGTACGGAGAAGGCGCTCATTTCGTTCGCTCTATTCATGTTCGGAACTACCCCGTCCGGGGAGGAATTCTTTCGGACATCCTGATCGATGGCTCGGAGAAAGATCTAATTGTCACGACTGCTAATGCTGGTCTCAAATTCTTCAGACAAACCACTGGAGGTTTTCTTAATGAAGTGACCTCCGAGCCGCTCAGGAAAGCTTTTCAAAACAAAAAGAATATTGTCTCTGCAGTCCGGGTCAGAAACGACCTCGTTTGCCTCGCGTCCGATGATACCTTTTTCACCTGGGATGGCCACAAGCTGGACTCATTGAAAGTATCTTCTTCATTGATCGCCGTCTTGTTCAATCAGCCTTCCAGAAATCGGGTATGGATCGGACGCAGGATGGGACTCGCCTATTATGAAGGCAAAGGCATTCACGAAGTCAACAGTTTACAGTCACGTATCATACGTGCAATCGCTGAAGATGGAGAAGGAAACCTTTTGCTTGGTACCGACCGCGGCATCTTCGTGGAAAAGGGCGATCAGTTCACCCCTCTTCCTAACAAAAACAAGAATGTCGATCCCTATGTCAACGCATTACACACAGATCGAAAAGGCGTCACGTGGGTAGGGACAAACTCAGGACTGGGAAAAATCGAAATGGGACAGGTAACATTAATAGATTTTCCCATGACCCGAGTGCGTTGTAACTCCATTGCTGAAGATGAGAAGGGTGGTTTGTGGATTGGAACGGTCCATGGCCTCTTGCATTACGACGGCAAATATTATCAGATGGTGACTACGAAGGAAGGCCTCTCGCAATCGAATGTCACGAAGGTAGTTTACCAATCCGGCGAGGGCCGTCTCGCACTTCTCACGGCGAACGGTGTGTCGATCGTTGATGCCGTCGGTGTTCTGGAAAATGCCGACTTTGAGTTACCTCATATTGTCGTGGAGCAGGTTTCATCCGGAGCGAAGACTATTCCTTACAGGCCAACAGCATCTTTCTTCGAGCTTGAGAAAAATCAAAGAGATCTCAAGATTCTCCTATCCACTCCCCTCATCAAGAACCGCGATAAAATCACGTTCTCATACCGATTGAACAACGAACCATGGATGGAGTTCAACGGTCGCGAACTCTCTCTGAAAGCATTGCCATACGGTGAAATCAATCTTACTATTCGTGTACAGGAAAGATACATGGAAGCGAGTGAGAAATCGATCACCATGGCGGTGCTGATGCCTCGTCCCTACTTCTTCACCTGGTGGTTCCTGCTTCTTGCAACTGCCGCCCTAGCCATTACAGTGGCCATCATCGTCATCTCTTATTCGAGGGATAAAAATCAGAAACTACTTCAAGAGATCAAACGTCTCGATGTTGAGCATAAGGCGCTGCGAAACCTCCTGAATCCACATTTCCTGTACAACGCGATCAATTCGATACATGCATTCATTCTGCAGAATGATCAGCGGAAGACGTTGGGATACCTTTCGAAGTTTTCGCAGCTTGTCAGATTAAATCTTGAACTCTTAAGTTCTGATCGGGTGTCTCTTGAAAAAGAAATCAAAAACATCAGCCTTTACCTTGAATTTGAAAAACTTCGCTTCGCCGACAAGCTGAATTATTCAATCGAGATCGATAAAACAATTTCTCAGTCGGAAGTAGAAATCCCATCGTTCATCATTCAGCCGTTCCTGGAGAATGCGATCTGGCACGGACTGTTGCCGCGCGAACAAGGCGGCGACCTTCTGATCAAGGTAACGCGATCAGGAGACAGATTGACGATCACCATCGATGATAACGGTGTTGGCATTAACACATCCCTGAAGCATCCAAAGGCTGATCTGGAGAAAAAAACTTCGATGGGGATCAACATCATGCGTGAGAGGATAGGCCTGCTCAACAGATTCGATACCGCATACTCGCTCGATATTAGCGACAAAGCAGACCTGAACGGAAAGGCGCACAGTACAGGCACCGTCGTAACCATTACCGTACCGGCAGGTTAAAAAAAACCGGAAGCGTATCGGCCTCCGGTTCAATATCAACAATGCCCTATTAGAATTTTTGTCTGACAAAGGCTTCCATCGCTTCATACTCCGCAAGACCAAGCGCATTGTACGCTTGCGCCGTCGCATGATTCCGGTCTTCCGCACGCATCCAGAATTCCCGTTTGTCGCTTCCAGGAAACATTGCACTATCTTTCTGTGACTGATGCTTGAACACAGCACGACGCTTTCTCATTAGTTCGTCAGGACTCAGCGGGACCGCCATTTCAATCTGATCAATATCCCACTCCTGCCACGCACCGCGATACAGCCAGACCCAGCAATCTTTCATCCATGACTTCTTCTTAAGTCGGTTAACGGCCTCAAAGATTGCGGCAAGACATACCCGATGCGTACCGTGCGGGTCGGAAAGATCTCCGGCCGCGTAAATCTGATGCGGCTTTACTTGCTCTAGTAGATCTACGATGATCTGAATATCTTCCTCGCTGAGAGGCTTCTTCTTCACAGCGCCAGTCTCATAGAATGGCATATCAAGAAAATGCATCTGCTCATCTGGAATTCCAACGTAACGTCCTCCAGCCTTCGCTTCACCTCTTCTAATCAACCCTTTAATCTGAAGTACTTCAGGACTATCAACCTGTCCGGGACCTTTCTTTCTTAACGACTGAACAATCTTTTTATAGAACCGCGCGCCATCGGATTTGCTGAGGCCAAACTGATCATTAAAGTCTCTTACGAAATCTGCAAACCGGATTGCGTCATCGTCAAAGACAGCAATGTTTCCGGAAGTCTGATACGCAACGTGTACTTCATGTCCCTGATCTACAAGTCGTATGAATGTTCCTCCCATCGAAATGACATCATCATCGGGATGCGGCGAAAAGATGATCACTCTTTTTGGAAAAGGTTTGGCGCGTTCAGGACGATGTGAATCATCGGCGTTTGGTTTACCACCTGGCCACCCAGTTATCGTATGCTGAAGATCATTAAAGACTTTGATGTTCACTTTATACGCAGAGCCCCACTCTGTGATGATATCACCCATACCATGCTCCATGTAGTCATGATTGGTAAGCTTCAACACAGGTTTACCTATCGTCTGACACAACCACACCACAGCTTTCCGAATCATCTTTTCGTTCCAATCGATACTTGTGAGTACCCATGGCGTTTTTATCCTGGTAAGTCCTGACGATGCCGCATCGTCAAGGACCACAGTACAGTCGCGGTGCTTCTGAAGGAACGAAGAAGGAATCTGATCTGTGACCGGTCCCTCAACTGCTTTTCTGATCACAGCCGCCTTGCCTTCACCCCATGCCATCATGAAAACCCTGTTGGCTTTCATAATGCTCCCCACACCCATTGTAATGGCTTTGTGTGGGACGTTCTCTTCTCCAAAGAAGTCGCTTGCAGCATCTATTCTCGTGACAAGATCCAATGTCACTAGCCTCGTCAGAGATTTCTCAGTAGAACCCGGTTCATTGAAACCAATATGTCCCGTCCGACCGATACCAAGTATCTGTATATCCAGCCCCCCAAGCTTGTCTATCTTTTCTTCGTATGCACGACAGAAATCCTGAATCTCTTCCTTCTTTAACGTTCCATCCGGAATGTGAATATTCTTCTTTGGTATATCGATGTGATCAAACAGATGCTCATTCATGAAACGTACATAGCTCTGCAGTGACGCGGGATGAATCGGATAATATTCATCCAGGTTGAAGGTGAACACATTCTTAAAGCTCAGCCCTTCTTTCTGGTGCATCTTCACCAACTCTGCGTATAGTCGTGTAGGCGTCGAGCCGGTCGCCAGTCCGAGGACCACCGGCTTTCCTTCTTTCTGACGAGCCCTGATCAGTGAAGCAATTTCATTGGCCACGTAGACTGACCCCTGCTCAGAAGTTTGAAACACTTTTACTGGAATCTTTTCGAAGGCCGATAGATCGTAATTCATAATTTGCTTTGGGTTTGTGGTGCGTACAAAACAAAGTACTATATAATGCCCGAAATTCTCAAGTGTTTGCGCAAACATTAATGTTATGAATGAATTCCGAACAATTGTTAGCCCTCTTCCATCCAAGATCAAAATTGGCCTTAACAGCGGGGTTTTGACTATCGGATCATGTTTTGCCGACGCAGTAGGAAGCCGACTGACTGCCCATAAATTTCTCAGCAGCGCGAATCCTTTCGGCGTTATTTACAATCCTGTTTCGATTCACAACACACTACAGGACGCGTTCGGTAATAACCTCCCAAACCGCGAAACATATCTCGTTCATGATGGCGTCCATTTAAACTACACACTGCACTCTTCCTTTTCTGCCCTGGAAAGAGAGACGCTCGTCAAAGAAGTTACGGACAGCTTCGCTGCAACTTCCGATTTTCTGAAGAAAGCGAATGTGGTAATGATCACGTATGGCACTGCGTGGGTATATAAACGCGCAGACACAGGCCTGATCGTCGCCAATTGTCATAAACAACCTGCGCGTGAGTTTGAAAAATCTTTACTTACAACGTCAGACATCCAGCAGTCGTTTATAACGATGTATGACCAGCTGAAAAAAGAAAATGAACGACTCAGATTTATCTTAACAGTAAGTCCTGTACGACACATAAAAGATACGCTCCCACTCAACAATGTGAGTAAGGCGGTCCTTCGTCTGGCATGCCATGAATTAAGCAGCGCTTATGATGATGTAGAATATTTTCCTGCGTATGAAATGCTCCTTGACGATCTGCGGGATTATCGTTTTTACAACAGAGATATGATTCATCCAACGGAAGAAGCTGAGGACTATATTTGGAATGCCCTGACGCAAACGTTTATGGATGACCAAGCTAAAGAGTTTATCAAAGAATGGAAAACAATATACACAGCATTGCAACACCGGCCATTTCATCCGGCCTCTTCCGGGCACCAGATTTTCTTACGACAGGTATTACACAAGCTTGAACAGCTAAAGAGCGTTATTAATGTCAATGAGGAAATCTCCTCAATAAGAAGTCAGCTTCTTGATTCAGGTAACTCTAACTAACGAGATCATGATCACAGAACATAAAGCAAACCGGTTAATCAATTCCACCTCTCCTTACCTGCTGCAGCATGCGCACAATCCTGTAGACTGGTATGAATGGGGACCGGAAGCGCTGGAGCGGGCAAAAACGGAAGATAAACCCATCCTTGTTAGCATTGGCTATTCTTCCTGCCATTGGTGTCACGTAATGGAGCGGGAATCATTTGAGAAGGAAAGTATTGCTGCTCTCATGAATGAATACTTCGTCTGCATCAAGGTCGATCGCGAGGAACGGCCAGACATCGATCAGATATATATGGACGCCGTTCATGCGCTCGGCATCCAGGGTGGGTGGCCTCTCAATGTATTCCTCACACCGGAACAAAAGCCATTCTTCGGCGGTACCTACTTTAGCCCTGAAGTATGGCCACAGGTACTTAACAATATTCACAACGCATACACTACCCATCGTGACAAGATTGAAGATACGGCTGAAGAACTGCGTCTGCATCTTCAGCGATCAGAGACCTCTGCATTCACATCCGAAGGAGAAACAGGCGAACTTTATGGTGATCTGAAGATGATGTTCGCCAAATTAAAACCAAAGTTCGATACCGAATGGGGCGGGATGGATAAAGCACCCAAGTTCATTATGCCATCACTATGGCAATGGATGCTCCGGTATTTTCATCTCACACAGGATGAGGATGCCTCTGCTCAACTCCATCTTACGCTGAAAAAGATTGCGCGTGGAGGAATCTACGATCAGATTGGCGGGGGATTCGCACGATATTCTGTTGACCATTATTGGTTCGCTCCGCATTTTGAAAAGATGCTCTACGACAATGCGCAATTGATTTCATTGTACGCCGAAGCGTTCGCACTTTCCAAAGATGAGGAGTACAAGGCAGTTGTCTATGAAACATTTGAATGGCTGCAACGTGAGATGACCTCAGACGACGGCGGATTCTATTCCGCTCTCGATGCAGATAGTGAAGGAGTTGAGGGAAAGTACTACCTATGGACGCAGTCGGAAATGGAAAAGCATCTTGGAGATAACGCTGCTGTCTTCGTAGATTATTTTAATGTCGACAAAAAAGGTAACTGGGAGCACGGCGGTAACATTCTCAACCGTGGCAAGGCGGACGAGGTCTTCCTGACAGAACAAAAGATCGAACGGGCACAATGGGATGTAATGCTGAAGAATACAAAAAAGAGTCTCCTTCGCGAACGAAATGAACGCATATCCCCTGGGCTAGACGACAAGGTGGTGACCGCCTGGAATGCAATGATGATCAGTGGTCTGTGCGACGCATATAAAGCATTTGACGACAAGCGATTCATGAAAGCAGCCCTGCTTTGTATGCGCTTCCTCGAGAATGAAGTGATGGAAAGCACAAGATTGTACCGTAGTTTTAAAGGTAAGCCCTCCACCACACCAGCGTTCCTGGATGATTACGCATCACTTGTACAAGCCCAGATCAAACTGTATGAAGTTACTTTCGATGAATACTGGGTACGCCGTGCAGAGCTTTTCATGGAACACGTGATCACCCATTTCCACGACGCCACAGATGGATTCTTCTTCTACACATCGGATGAAAGTGAAAAATTGCTCACCCGTAAAAAAGAGATCTTCGATAACGTCATTCCAGGTTCCAACTCCATTATGGCGTGGAATCTCTTCAGGCTCGGGACGCTTCTTGATCGGAACGAATGGAAAGACATGGCGTCGGATATGGTGTCACGCCTCGGAAAACTGATCACGCAGGAACCGAATTACATGAGCAACTGGGCTATCGTGATGTCTGAGATACAGAAAGGTCTTATAGAAGTCGCCGTCGTGGGTGACGATGCAGAGATTATGCGACAGGAGTTTCACATTGAGTTTCAGCCGTACTGTATGATGATGGGGACAACGAATAAAAGCACCCTCCCCCTATTGGCCGATAAAACACCGACGAAGAAAAAGACTACTGCATATGTCTGCTTCCAAAAAACGTGTTTTGCGCCTGTTCACTCCGTTGAGGCTATTACAAAGCAGATAACTAAGTTGTCCGGGTAAAACGGTCAAATTGCAGGCAATAATTACAACCAGTGGTTATTGCCGCTTTCAGGTTATTTTAGCATTTTACACCCTGTAACTTTGCCAGAAATACCCTGACCCATGAACGAGCCAGTTGCGCCTGAGAAGCCCTTAGAGAAGGAACCGGACGAAAGTGGAGCAATCCGTGTTCTCAAGCGTATTCTTCGCTTCTTTAAATACTTCATCCTCAGCGCAATCATTCTTACGATTATTGAGATCGGCGTTGCTTACTGGCTGGTGAGCTCACGTTGGCATTTATTGTTGTCCAATGATGAGATGCAGGAATATGCCAATCGTGTCAACGACGCTGAAAAGATGCCTGAGAATTTCATGCGTGTGTACAGGGCAATCTTTCCGAAGCACGTGGATGCCACCCTTACAGAACAGGTTTTCGTGAATTACGGAACCCGTTTCCTTCTGCGCCACACCGAATTGGATGAAAAACCACATTGCTTCTGCGATATGGTGTACGACATCCAGAAACATCGTCATCAGGAACTCGAAGATGTAGAGTGGGATGGCCGTTTACAGGATCTTGAATTCGGTTTCGGTATTGAGAAATATGCCAGTCCTGAAAACTGCTTCCATTATGTCATGCAATACCGTGTGCCGGAATTGCTCGATCAGCTCAGCATGAAACGGTATGCTCACCTGAAAACAAAAGAGATCTCCGCCATGAATGACGACGAGCTTCTCGAACTGATACTACTTCTTAAATCGCGTTCAAGGTACAGCCGACATAAGAATCCGGCGAAGTTTGAAAAGGCCCTCATCCATTACAAAGAGCGCCTGGAAGCCGCCTACGCCAAAGAATAGAATATCTGCTGCGTCGGTCACTGAATTCCTTGTATATTTCCCGTTGAACAGCAGCTTGTGAATATTTTTCCATCGGATCAATATCCAACCACTCTTTTCGCGGATCTCTTGCTTCCCGTGCCGATCCCCAGGTTGTTCACGTATCGGATTCCCGTACACTTTAACAATTCCGTCCAGTCTGGCCAACGCGCAATAGTCCAGTTCGGAGACAGGAAGGTGATGACCGGTATCATCATGCACCTTCATCATGAACCACCAAAGGATTATGAAGCAAAATACATCCTTGAGGTTCTTGAAGACTATCCCCTTTTGAAAGACATTCAGCTCAAGTTCTTTCAATGGATGGCCCAGTATTATGTCTGCACAGTAGGTGAAGTACTCAATGCAGCACTCCCCAGCGGACTTAAGCTTAACAGTGAATCAAAAGTCCAAATCAACCCTGCGTTACAACTGGAGGAATGTGATGAACTGTTTTCTGAAAAAGAACTGATGGTCCTCCGTTCTCTCCAGCACGAAACGATGGAGTACTCGGAGATAAGTAAACTCCTTGGTGTCAGGAATGTTTATAATATCCTGAAGTCTCTGGCATCTAAACAGGCCATTATCCTGTTCGAGGAGGTGAAGGAAAAATACAAACCGCGCACGGAGCGACGTGTTCGGTTGAGCAAAGATTTTATTACAGAAGAAGCCCTTGAGGCATTGTTCGAACAACTGGCCGCAAAGCCAAAACAGGAGGAAGTGTTGCTGAAGTATTTGCAGCACGTCGCTGTTATGACCGAT
>JAEYXN010000048.1 GCA_023431285.1 Bacteroidota bacterium | reverse complement strand
TTAGCAAAAAGGCTGGTGTTATCCAAACCATGAAATTGAAGTCTTTCAAGAGTCAGGTCGCGAAGAGTACCCTGTGCTGCCGCGTCTATTCGGACCGTTGCGTTCGCATCCATTGCAACGCCGAGACTATCTTTTAGTGAAGGATTAAAGTATAGAACATCGCGCATAGAAAGCGTCGATGGCTGAAGAATGAAAGAAAACAACATCTGGTCGAGGTTGTCTGACAAAGTCGCTATTGATTTATACTTCGCTTTCCCTTCCATCTTTAAAAGTGAATTCGCGGTACGTAGATTAAAACCTGACAAAGCCATCGAGTCGGGCTGAACAAGAAGGGTACTTCGAAATGAATTAACCCTGAATCCGCTTTTCTCCGCGAATGCAAACTGTGAAATAGTAGCACGAATTTCATCTTCGGTATATTTCACGTCGCGGACACGAGTGGTGAGGTTTGTCAACCACAAGTGATTGAAATCGACCATCCCCTTTTGGATCGGCTCGGAAAAATTATTCAATTGCACAGTGATACCTGAAAGATCAAGCGCTCCCAGCGTGAATTGCCAAGGCTCCTGTGATTCAGGTTTAGAACCCACGTCCGCAGTTGATGTTGCCAGTGCCACATAGTCAGTGGGCATTTGATCGTAGGAAATATAAGAGTCTTGAAAATCAATGGAGGCGAGATCGATGAGTTGTTTCTTTATATCGATTAAATTCGCCTCAATTCTCCCTCTCGGCAGCGACAACACCGCAACCTGGCCAAGTGCTCTTTGATTGTACGATACATCGATTTCTTCCAGGACTATCTCCTTAAAGCCAAAGTTAAATGCAATGGCTGAGCTGTCTTCGGGTACAACCTCCACGCTATCGGGAATTGATGTCGGAAGTTTCGACTGCGTAATCTCCGTTCTTAATCGTGCAACCTTTATATCATCGATTGCAACAATAGAACTATCTAAATCGAATCGGTCAATGCTCACAGCAAGTTCGCCCAGCTGCAGATTTACATGATTTCCGGAAAGCGAATCGTCAAGCGACAGATGCAACTGAGAAAGATTGATATCTCCTAATACAAATTTCCATGGAGTGCTTGCGGTTGTATCAACTTGCGTTGAATCAGAAGTAAACGCTTTGATGATGTAATCAAAATTAAATGCGCTGTCCGCGGATGAACGTGAAATGCGACTGGTGAAATTTTCCAGTTCAACCTGTTTCAGCTCAATAGTATTGTCTGTGAGGGCCCACAAATCAGTATCAATTCCAAGACGCCCCGCGTACAGCAATGTGTCTTTCTTCTGGTCCTCAAAATAGATTCCTTCGAGAACAACTTTCTTCGGGAAGGATAGACTAAAATGTGCGAGCTCTACCCGCGTTCCAAGCTTACCTTCAAGAAAGGAGATTGCTTCTTTTTTGACCTTATTCTGGACCCAGGGGATCTGCACAGCGATGCCTACCAGGATCAATAATGCGACGACGGACGCGATGATCCAGCCAAAAATCTTAAAAATTTTTAGAACGATGTTCCGCCCTTTTTGATCAGCCATTTTAAAAGTCTTGCTTAATTAATAAACTGATGCCATCGCAAGTCATGGAAGTTCATTATTAAGACGTGTCTCTGTGTACGAATCTACCCAAACTGACGGAGCCTTAAAAACCGAAACCCCAACGGACGACGAAACCGCTATAGCTGGACGCGTAAGTGTCTTTTCGTGTGGTCGCTACCTGGTTCAACCGGCGGGAGCAAAAATTGCATAACAGAAATCCAAAGACTTTATCGATGAATCAGATCCTTACCCGTGTCAACCAAAATCTCCTGTTTGGAATTTTGCTGGGAGTTATCCTTTGGTTCGGCAAACCTGTGCTAGTACCAATTCTATTGGGCGCATTACTGGCAATGCTAATGTCGCCCGTATGTCGTTCGCTTGATGACAAAGGATTTCACCGCGTTGTTTCCTGCGTGATCTGTATTTTCATTCTTCTGGTTGCCATCCTATGTGTCTTATATATAATTATCGCCCAGATAAATTCATTTGCTGAAAACTTCGCACTGTTAAAACAGCGGGGCAACGAGCTACTCCTCCAGCTCCAGATGTTCATAGAAAATCGTCTCAACATAGAGAAGAAAGATCAGGATGTCATTGTTGAAGGCCAGGTACAGGGAGGTGGCGCCCAGAGCGGAATCACGACATTGTTGCTTACAAGTTTCACGTCTACGCTGGTAACGCTAGTACTTATGCTTGTTTATGCGTTTCTGTTTCTCTATGGGAAAGAAAAGTATGAATCGTTTTTCATCAGGCTTTACCATGAGGAAGATACAGATAAAGTAAAAAATATCGTTTCAAAAATTTCAATGGTTGGACAGAAGTACCTTGCCGGCAGGGCGATGTCCGTCCTGATATTGGCTGGATTGTATTCAGCTGCATTACTGATCATTGGCGTCGAGAATGCAATTCTGCTTGCCGGTATCGCTGCGTTGCTAACCATCATTCCCTATGTCGGTTCCACCCTGGGTGGAATGTTTCCATTCCTGATGGCGCTGATCACTGAACCTACGGCCACACCTGCATTGATGGTGGCGGGCTCAATCATTCTTATTCAGACGATCGATAACTATTTCATTGAACCCAACGTGGTGGGGGGCGAAGTAAACCTGAGCGCACTCGCCAGTATTATGAGCATTATCGTGGGTGGGGTTGTTTGGGGAGTTGCAGGAATGATCCTGTTCATTCCAATGGTGGGAATTCTCAAGATAATTTTCGATCATGTCGAACCGCTGAAACCGCTTGGATTTGTAATCGGAGACGGGAACGGTGATCATAAAAAATCCCGGATCAAAATGTGGATCCGGGAAAGATTCGGTTGGGGGAATTCCGAAGAAACTGTGTGATGTTATATATCACAGATATGCACACCCTGCTTGAGTGAAGCAATCTTATCTTTTCTTTTAGGAATAAACTCCTGTGCGACAAAACCTTTGAATCCGCTTTCCGCGATGGCCTTCATGATAGCCGGATAATTTAATTCCTGCGTTTCGTCAATTTCATTTCTGCCTGGAACTCCACCAGTATGAAAGTGGGAGATATATTTTCCATACTTCCGGATGGTGGCAATCACATCACCCTCCATGATCTGCATGTGATAAATATCATAGAGCAGTTTGAAATTATCTGAACCAATCTTGTCGCAGAGTGCCACGCCCCATTGCGTGTGGTCGCATTGGTAATCATGATGGTCTACCTTACTATTCAGCAACTCCATCACCAGTGTGACCTTGTGCTTTTCTGCAAACGACATCAGCCGTTTCAGGCCGATAGCGCAGTTTTCAATTCCCTTCTCGTCGTCAAGTCCGTTCCGGTTACCTGAAAAGCAAATAATTTGCTTGTATCCTGCAGCAGCGACTTTAGGGATAAGGTCTTCATAACTTTTCACCAACTCATCGTGCAGTGCAGGATTGTTGAACCCTTCGATGATGCCCTTCCCCGCTCCCCACGGAAGCGCTGAGGTCAAGCCATATTTCTGCAAAGTTGGCCACTCATCAGGTCCAACAAGTTCGATCGATGCAATACCTATATCCTTTGCCGCCTTACAAAGATCCTCCAGTGGAATTGATTCATAACACCAGCGGCATACTGAATGATTGATCTTTCCTTTTACACTGGAATCCAAAAGGTTTTCAGCCGCGCTTACCCTATGCGCGAGCGAAGTCCCGGCGAATGCAAACGCTGTACCTGACACAATTTTTTTCATTGCATCGCGACGGGATGATGTAGGTGTTATGTCCATTTTAATAGAAATCGATTGTGCGAAAGGTAACAAAAAATAAAGTAAATAGGCTTCCGCTGACGTCAGGATTTCAACCGCACATAAACGTGCGACGTATTGCCTCTGCCAGAGCTCTCCTTATTTATTTCGAAACGTCCAAGGCTTTCTATCAACTCCAGCAATTTCCTGAAGCCAAAATTTCTTGGATCGAAATCCGGCTTTTTCTTCAGAAGAAGATTGCCAAGGTCTCCCAGGAAAACCCATCCACTTTCGTCAGCGAGATCTGATACTGTCGCGGCGACCAAGGCAAAGAGTTCCTGCTTTTCATCTCGCATTGGCTCTGCTACTTCCACCACTTCTTTCACATCTTTCTTTGCGCTGCGCCCTGTATCTCTGCGACGCCCCGCGGCAGTCGCAGACTTACGTTTAGAAGCTTCTTCACTTCCTTTCAAGATCTCGATATAGATAAACTTATCACAAGCGGAAATAAACGCCTTAGGAGTTTTGCGTTCACCGATGCCAAATACTTTCATCCCCGCTTCCCGCAATCGCGTGGCGAGCCTTGTGAAATCGCTGTCACTTGATACAATACAGAATCCATCTACGCGACCGGAATACAAAATATCCATCGCATCAATGATCAGTGCCGAATCACTGGAATTCTTACCCGTCGTGTAGCTGTACTGTTGTACAGGTGTGATGGCATGCTCAAGCAATAATGTTTTCCAGCCGGATACTGTGGGCTTAGTCCAGTCAGCATAGATCCTCTTGAAGGTTGGCGTACCATACTTGGCAATCTCGAGGAGCATTCCGTTGATATTGGAATATGGAACATTGTCGGCATCTATAAGCACGGCCAGCCGGAGGTCTTTATCTAGATTCATTTTATCCTTGTTTCAACCAAAGTTACATGGATACAGTCAAAAAAAAAGCCATCCCTCCGGATGGCTCTTATGATGTGATGGTTTATCAGAATTCTACTTCACCGGTTAGCGGCGTATTAGCAGAGGAATTTCCCACCAGGATGGTAAACTTCCCAGGCTCAAGAGTCCAGCTTTTGCTCTTGTCATCATAATATTGAAAGGCATTTTTCTCCAGAGTGAGGCGTATATCCTTTGATTCCCCTGGTTGTAGTAAAACCTTGGAAAATGCCTTAAGCTCTTTCTCGGGACGAGGCAATGAAGAGGCGTTATCATGAACATAAACCTGAACGACCTCCGCGCCGGACTTGGCTCCAGTATTTTGAACGGTCACGGTAACAACTGCGGATGAGTCTGTCTTATCCAATACAAGGTTATCCATTTTGAATGTTGTGTACGACAATCCATGTCCGAATGGAAACAGTGGCTTAACTTTCTTTGTGTCGAAGTAACGGTACCCGACAAGCAAGCCTTCATTGTAATTTACAACTCCGTTCGAACCAGGATACTCACCTATTGCGTGCGCGGGGCTATCTTTAAGTTTGTGCGGGAAAGTCATTGGTAGTTTTCCTGACGGATTAACTTCTCCAAACATAATTTTTGCCAACGCTGTTCCTCCTTCCATGCCAGGATACCACGCCTGAATAATTGCTGGTGTAGTATCATGCCACTGAGACATATCGGTAGCGGCACCACCATATAAAACCACCACAGTTTTCTTGTTTGCGCTAAGCAATGACTTGATAAGCTGGTCTTGTCCAAACGGCAAGTTCATCGACGTCTTATCGAGACTTTCTGTATCATAAGCATTGTCATTCCATGCATCTGAATATCCATGGATCCACCCACCAACGTAGATTACCACATCGGCTTTGGCTGCTGCTTTGACGGCTTCAGAAATAAGTCCGGCGTTAACTTTGCCTTCTTTCGAAATTTCATAACCTGGCGCATACACTATCTCCGCCTCTTTTCCAATAAGATTCCTGAGTCCCTGAAGAGGTGTAATCTCATATTTTGCATTAACCTGTGAGCTCCCTCCTCCTCCGGCATGCTTCCTGTCAGCATTCGCACCGATCACCGCGATTCTTTTTATCCGGTTCTTTTCCAAAGGAAGAATGCCTGCATTCTTCAACAACACGATGCCCTCCTCGGCCACCGAAAGCGCAAGCTGCTGGTGTTGTGGCGTATTGCTCTGCCCTTCCTTCCTCTCCTCAAACATTTTTGCTTTGTGCATGATGCGAAGAATTCTCCGAACCTTCTCATCAATCACCCTTTGGTCAACCTTTTCAGTTTTCACAAGTGTTATCACAGTATCTCCCATAAAATATTTACCGTAGTCCGGGTTCTGCCCGAGCTTAAGGTCGGTACCCATCTCAAGGTCTGTTCCATACTGAATAGCTTCCATAGTATTTGTCACTGCTCCCCAATCACTGACGACCACGCCATCGAAGCCCCATTCCTCTTTAAGAATTTTGTTGACAAGATATTCGTTGTGAGTCGCATACTGACCACGGAATTTGTTGTAGGCTCCCATGACGGTATGTACATCAGCCTCTTTTACAGCAGCCTCAAATCCGGGAAGGTAGATTTCGCGAAGCGTTCTCTCATCCACTTCAACATTTATGGTGTTGCGTTCGATTTCCTGATTATTCAGCGCGAAATGTTTGACACTTGCTGATACATCTTGTTCCTGAACGCCCTTTATATAGTTCACCGCCATCCGGGAAACGAGATAAGGATCTTCGCTGAAATATTCAAAGTTTCTACCGTTGAGCGGAGTACGGATAATGTTAATGCCTGGTCCAAGGATAACATCTTTCCCACGGGCACGAGCTTCGGAACCCAGAACCTTCCCATAGGAATATCCAAGAGAAGGATTCCATGTGGAGGCCAACGCAACCCCTACTGGCAGATAAGTTACTGAATCCATGGCACCTTCATCCGGCGCATAGTCATTCCCGTGCTCCTTGCGAACACCATGAGGTCCATCGGACATTACCCATGGGCGAATGCCAAGACGTTCCACGCCGCCTGAAGTAAAGGACGTTTCTGAATGAATCATGCGAACCTTTTCTTCGAGGGTCATCGAAGCGACGAGAGAATCGATACGATCATCGACGGAGGAAGTGGTCGCAGACTGTTCCGTAGGTGAACACGATACCGTGGTGACCGTAAAAGCTGCTGAGAGGATCAATTTTTTGACGTGCATAGTTGAAACGTTTTTCTTTAAATGGAGAGTCAGGTTATAGTTAGATATCTGTTGTGTCGGATGGAGGAAAGGGTGGCGTGCCCGGGATTGAGGAAGGCTCCACCTCTGATGTGTTTCGGAAAAAGATGTTCCGAACGGATGACTGAGGTTCAGCGACTACCAAACCCAAGAGTCGTGGTTGGTGAATCCGATCCATGGACTGTGCTTCAAAACACATTTTAAGCATTATTCAATCGATTCCGATAATTCAAAGATATCGACCTAAAGCCGGGCGGATGGGTACCTAAAGTATTTAATGTGTTGCCTCCACGCCCCTGTAGGGGTAGTATTTGTTATCAATGTTGTATCCATATGTTAATTCCTGAAATCGGAAAGGACTTTCTATTTGCAGCAATTCTACTCAAATGAGCGTTTCCAACCTTTTGCATGATCACTCGGTCAAATGGGCAGAGCCAGCCAAAACAAAACTATCTTTTATGAGATCAGCTAAATTTTTCCTTTGGAGCCTGGCTGCCAGCACCCTGATTCTTTCATGTGAGGATTCATCCCCGAGGCAGGGCACCCTAAGCCCTTTTGCGGAAAGCTTCCTGGACCTTAAGATGGGTACCATGTCTTCCCGATCCCTTACTTCGAGTAACGGCTACGCGAACGTAGCGAACGAATCTTTCAACCGCATTGGCAGCAGAACGTCCCTTTCTTTTGGGCGAACGAAGGAAGATTCCATTGTCAACGCTTTTGACACTGCCTACTACCCCTCACCGTGGGTCTCCTGCGCAACATTGACAACCACCATCAACTCTGATAAAAGTGTGACGTCGACGTATGACTACGGTGAAGGCTGCGAAGAAGGTAATGAGTACTTTAAATACTTCATGTTTGGGAAGATGACGTACACGTACCTCTTTGAGAGCACCCGCGAGGGGTCTGTGTACAAGGACCATTATTTCGGAAACTCCGCTACTGAAAATTACGGAGGCAGATATTACTATAATAGTGATACATCAAATTGGATTTCGAACGGATCTTCAACCTACTCCGGCACCTCACAATATGACACCGTGCGCGGCGCGTATCGCGGAACCTACGAGAGCGAAGGCGAAGAAGTGTATCGTTACAATAATATTGTGTATACTTATAAGGGTAAAGGAAAAGGTTCGTACAATGAAAGAGGAAGCATCACACTCATCAACGATTATTCTTACAGTACAGAGGCTTTCAGCTATCAGACTACAGTCCTAGATCCTCTTGTAATTCGTTATGATTGTTATTCGGCCGCCTCAGAGAGCTCATTCTATTGTTTTGTTCCGGTATACGTTGCAGGACGAGAGTTCGTAAAATACAGAGACGGCAACAACGAAGGCTCCTTTGTAATCGATTATGGAAACGGCGAGTGTGATTCAATTGTGGAAATTATTGAGGATGGTGAACGGGTTGTTTTTGATATGTACAACCGCCAAGTCGCAAACTGACTGCATACCCGGCTTGAGCGTTAGCACGCCTCAGAAATCTGTCAATCGTCAATTGGAAGAAAGCGCGATCAAGCTGCGCTTTTTTTGTGTCTTTAAGAAACGAAATTATTATCTTTCTTATGACGATCTATGGAAACGGTTGCATTCATTTCTATTGCGCTGGTCATCACCAACATCATAGTAACGTGGCGGGGGTTTCGTGACTATTCCTTTTTTCAACGCTACTGCTTCAACATTAGCCAGGTTAGTTATTACCGTGATTACAGGCGTTTCATAACATCTGGATTCCTCCATGCAAGCTGGGTGCACCTTATGTTCAATATTATTGCTCTCTACAGTTTTGGAGAAGTGCTTGAGTTATCCGTTGGAGTTACCAAATTTCTCACTATCTACTTCGTTTCGCTTGTCGCCGGAAACCTCGTTTCATACTTTATACATCGACATAAATCGGCATATTCTTCTGTCGGTGCTTCCGGCGCCATCAGTGGAATTGTATTCGCGGCAATAGGTATGTTCCCTGATCTCCGCATGAGTCTGTTCTTTATCCCAATCATGCTCCCGGGATGGCTATTCGCATTGCTTTACGTTGTGTATTGTATGTTTGGAATCAGGGCACAGCGGGACAACATCGGGCACGATGCCCACCTTGGAGGAGGAATTGCCGGGCTTATAGTGACCGTTGCACTCTTTCCGAATATCATCAGTCAGAATTATTTTCCAATTCTGCTGATTCTTATTCCATCAATGATCTTTTTATTCCTTGCCCTTTCGCGTCCTGATTTCTTGCTTGTTGAAAAACCTTTCAGAGAACCGGAAGGCGGGTTAACTATGGAAGACAAATACAACTCTTCCAGGCGCATGAAAGAGCGGGAACTCGATCGTCTTCTTGATAAAATCAGCACAAGCGGAATTCACTCTCTCACGAAGAAAGAAAAACAACGATTAGAAGAACTTTCGAAAGTGAATTAAAGCATTCGTTGTGTTTGATCCGTCAGCTCTTACGACGAGAGGATGAATATACTGACGGAAGCACTTTATACTCTTCTTTAAAATACCGCGCAAAATATTTCGGATTATTGAAGCCTACCTTATAGGCAATCTCAGAAACAGTCAGCTGGCTCTTCTCCAAAAGCTGGGCAGCATGTTGAAGCCGGAGACTCCGAATGAATTCAATGGGCGATTTACCTGTAAGTCCCTGAAGTTTTTTATAGAGATGTACGCGGCTCATCCCAAGTTCCCTTGATAACTCTTCAACGGTGAAGTCAGGATCTGATAGACGAGACTCGACAACAGATACTGCCTTTGCTATGAGCTGCTCGTCCAGTGAAGTGATCTGAACATCGCTTGCTCTTACGTTTAGATAAGGATTCACTTCCCTCTGAAGACTTTCTCTTTGAATGAGATTCTTTATTCTCGAAAGAAGAATTTCAAAATTAAACGGCTTGGTGATATAATCTTCCGCCCCGCTCTCGAACCCTTCCAGTTTCTGCTCTTCTGCCGTCCTTCCTGTAAGAAGGATTACCGGCGTATGGCTAAACCGTTGGTCGCCCTTAATTTTGCGACAAAGCTCAATGCCATTCATTCCCGGCATGATGATGTCCGACACCACCAAATCGGGAGAATGCGCCACAAACTTTTCCCAACCCTCTTTCCCATCATGTGCCTCAATGATCCGATACTGAAGACCGAGATTATCCTTCAGGTAAAATCTGAAATCTTCGTTATCTTCTACAAGCAACACAGTGGATGTCTTTCCGTTTTCGAGGGCCACGAACTGTTCCTGGTCACTTTCGACAGACGTGGAATGGCCAATTTTTTTATTCTGACTATTCAATCTGGTCACAGGAATCGTGACCACAAACGAACTTCCTTTGCCCGGCTGAGACTCAACTGATATCTTCCCATTGTGCGCCTTGACAAACTCTTTCGTAATAGAGAGTCCAATGCCACTACCTTGATTTACCATGCTCCTTGGCAACTCATTCTGAAAGAAGCGTTCGAATATCTTTTCCTGCTTGTCCTCCGGAATACCAATTCCTGTATCGGTTACCCGAAGTTCAAGCAATGAAGATTCAGGAAGGCTTACTTTGACAGATACCTCACCACCTTCGGACGTGAACTTGAATGCATTCGAAAGCAAATTGAAGATAATCTTCTCAAGTTTGTCCTGATCAAATACACACTCAAGATGCTCCAGATCGCTATGAAAACCCAGAGGAATGGCCTTCTTCTCCGAGAGATCTGAAAATGAGAGAACGGTTTCGCGAACAAAACTTATGATATCTCCTTCCGACGGATTAAATCGGACTTCCTGGACCTCCAGCTTTCTGAAATCAAGAAGTTGATTCACCAGATTTAGCAGGCGTTTCGCATTTCTGTAAATCAACTCGTATTGCCCAGGTTGAACAGGCTCTTCAGGTTTACGAAGCATCCGCTCGATCGGAGTAAGAATCAATGTAAGGGGTGTACGAAACTCATGGCTGACATTCGTAAAGAATTTAATCTTCATCATATCAAGCTCGTGCATGCGCTGGGCTTCACGACGCTCCTGCTCAATCGCATATTTCATGCGCTCCCGTTCCTGAATCAGCTTTCTGGTTAAGAAGAGTGCTCCGGCGATAAATAACACATAGAAAGCCACAGCCATCTTCGTCTTCCAGAAAGGTGGCAGGACTGTGATCGTAAGATTAATACCCTGTTCATTCCACACGCCGTCGTTGTTCGCAGCTATCACCCGGAACTGATACGTTCCTGGATCAAGGTTGGTATAAGTTACCTTTCGATGCTCTGCAGTGGTCGATATCCATTTTTTATCAAAGCCTTCCAACATGTATTTATACTGGCTTTTCTCCGGGTGATTAAATGATAGCACAGCAAACTCAATCGAAAAGACGTTATCAATGTGACGTAGTTCAATGCTCTCGGTAAATGGCAATGCTTTCGTGAGGATGGTCCGACCATCATAAGCAACATTTGGTTGTATTGCCTGATTCAGGACCTCAATCTGCGTTATCACAAGAGGAGGAACCGCCTTATTCTCCGGGATAGAGTTTGGATCGAAAAGATTGAATCCATTTGACCCCCCAAAAACAATCTCTCCCTTTTTTGTGCGCAACGCAGCGTTTTCATTGAACTGCTGTCCTTGCAATCCATCAAATTGATCAAAGTTAAATGCCTCGAAACGCGTCGAGTCAGAACTTTTTGAAAATTTGAGATTCGATATCCCATTCGGAGTAGAGATCCAAAGATCACTGTCGTCATCTTCGACGATGGTGAGAATTGAGTTGTGTGGAAGGCCATGAGCGGTGGTATAGGCCTTGAAACGATCGGTCGTACTATCAAACAAATTCAACCCGCCGTGGGTCCCGATCCATATTCGATCATGACTATCCTGAATGATTGAAAGAATACTATTATTACTGAGGCTGCCATCATTACCCGCCTGCGTAATGTAATGTCGAAACTTCCCTGTAGACTTGTCATAAACATCGATCCCATATCCGGTTCCTATCCATATCCTTCCCTGACGATCCTCCATAAAAACAGTAACGTAATTCGCATGAATGGACCCGGCTTTCGATGTGTTATAATTGCGTATCTTTTTTCCTGAGCTGTCCAACACGTCCATTCCATTCGACAATGTTCCAACGTATACCCTATGGGAAGAATCTTCAAAAAGCTCCCATATACTATTGTCCGAGATGGTTGTCGTATCACCAGGAATATTCCTAAGTTTGGTGAACCTGCCATTTTCGAAAATGTTCAGTCCGCCGAAATAGGTCCCAATCCACAGCCGGTGATTACTGTCATACAGTAAGCTGACAATAATATCGGTGCTTAAGCTGTTTTCGTTTTTTGGATCGTGGAGGTATTGTCGGAATGTATTCTTTACACGATCAAAATAAATCAGTCCACCTCCGTTTGTTCCGATCCAGAAATTTCCATGCTCGTCTTCCGCGAAAGCGTTGATGT
>JAEYXN010000010.1 GCA_023431285.1 Bacteroidota bacterium | reverse complement strand
ATCCCTTTGTTGATCTGTGATGCAAGGCCGCGCAGATCACCACGTGCCGCAAGGAGAATGAGTTCAAAATGTCGGATGTCCTCATATAACTCCTCACTGGAAAGCTGGAGACCAGCAATCTTCTGATAGTATTGAATCGACGGTGTGACGTACCCCGCATCATAGAGCTTACGGCTGAAATCAAGAAGCGCCTGCGCGCGATAGTTCTCATTCGTGAATGCAGCAGCCACCCTGTTGAAGGTCAACGAATCATTAGGGGAGATCCTGTATCGACAAAACTGGTAACGCTCAGGATCATTCATTTCCGGAAGCTGGTTTGCATTCATCGTCAGGATTCGTCTCATGTTAGCAGCGATGTCCTTTTGCCTTGTGGTGCCTGTCAATCTCAGAGAATCCCACGCAGCCAGCGCTTCACCCAGGTCCCCGGCCTCTGTAAAAGCAATTGCTTTGTAGAAGGGTGCCTCTTTGTAATCATAGGTGTCGGCGAAATTAAAATAGGTTGCTGCAAGCTCCGGGTTGTTCTGTTCCAAAGCCCACACCCCCATGATATAGTTAAACTTTCCCTGATAACTCTGGCTGACGTATACCAGGTCTGCCAGAAGTTCGAGGGCCCGCGAAACATTTCCCTGGTAATAGTAGGCGTAGGCCAGTGATGCCTTCAACGCCTCACTGAAGTTGGTGTTCACAGAATCCGATGCGAGAGCGTAGGCCCGGGCTGTAAAGGTACTGTCAAGGCTGCGCGCATTCCGGATGATGTAATTGTTAAGATAGGTTGCCGTGTAGAGGTTGAGTTGCTCACTGGACAGCGGATCCTCACTGATGCTGACAGGCTGATCCAATACCGACGAGAGTGCATATAAATTGCTGAGCAGTGCAGGTTCTGTGTTCCCGAAAATCCTGTAGACAGAATCTATATTCATCGGGATTGCCTCACTCGCTGCCATCCCAAAGAAGTTTGTTTCCGCCGAAGATTTTGTCAGTGGCTTCTCTCTTGCCGATGACAGATAGAACAACGCCGAGTCAATAGTTCCCGTCTTCAGAAATGAAACCCCGAGATTATTCTCGATGGCTGCCTCACCAGGAAACCTTCGTAAGGTGGTACGGAAAGCATCAATGGCATCTTCAGTCCGGCCTGCGCGAATGAATATGTTTCCGCGGTTGACCAGCGAATAAGGCGTCGCGCGGGAGAGATTGGCCTTCTTGATATATTCATCAGCTTCGTAGAAATTATATCGCCTTGCGTTGATTACGGCCAATGCATAATTGGCCCGGTGGTTCACAACTCCCTGCGAACTGGACTTCAGATAAAAAGAATATCCAAGATTCCCATCGCCGCGTAGCGTGTGGAGGTCTCCGTAGGTATTGTAGAACGCAGCGAAGGCGTTGTAGACATAGGAACGCCAGTGAGCGAAGAAGAAGATCGCCAGCGTAGCAATAAGTCCCGCCAGACTAAAAGTAAAGTAAGGCATCCTCTTTGGCAGGTACAGCACCTTATGAACAGGTCCATTCTGCGCAAGCATGGGTCCGAAGTTCGAAAGAACATAAAGAAGAAACATCAGTCCATATCCTGCCTGCGAAAACAGAATTGCGTGACGCAGAACAAAGACTCCGGGATCATTGGCATTACCGGCCAGGTGCCCAATCGTTGCAAAGCAGATAGAACCAAGGGCGAGAAAGAACAGTGCACCAAAGGGAGCAAACGCAATGATATCCTGATATACAGCCTCGCGCATGCGGAAACCCCATACACCCAATACAGAAGAAACACTGAGCAGAAGAAATACATCCAGGTAGATAAGATCAAAAGAGAGCAGTCTAAGCTCATGTGCCACTGTAAGAATGATGTTGGCAAGGTAGATGACGCTGAGGATCGTAAGATGTTGAATCGACTTCGATGAACCCTGGCTCGCGATGTATACGAATGAAGCGAAGATCTCGTGCGCCACAATGACCATGAATATCATGGAAAGAATAAGTGCGGGCGTAAAACTCATCACAACGAGGTGATAAAACGGTCGAGTCTCCTGGCTGAAGAAACCAATAAGAATTCCAGAGACCATTATTATCCCGGCAAGGCTGCCAACCCGAATAACAAATGGTGTGGCTGGCTTGATCTGGTTGAAATAGAACATTACCACAAGCAGCACGCCAATCAATGTAAGTGGGATCGCTTTGCTGTAAACACCGAAAAGTCCAAGGTCTTCGATGCGGAATCCGAACAGAAACACACTCGCCAACGCTACGGCTACGTAGAACCAGGTTCTTGAAAGAACTGTGGCTGCTGCAAGCAGAAATGGTAACGATGCAAAAAGGATCGCGAGGTAGATGTAAGAGTACGCAGTGGCGGGAACCACCTGGCTTCCTGCAAGATATTCAAGGATCACATAGCTTTCGGCCGGAACGTCGAGTACAAAAGGGCCGAGCCTGAATGAATGTACATTCGTTTCAATGACTTTCTGTTCCTGGAGATGTTCCCATTCGATCACATTATCGGTACCGGTGAAGTAGCCGGCCCACATGAAGCACAACGCGAATACGAAAACTCCGGCGAGGAAAAGCCACAACAACTTATACTCCCGGGGCCATGATCTCCAAAAAAGAAAGGACATAGAAATCTTAATTTAGCGCAAGCTAAACCACAAGTGCCTATTTTGAAAGGGTAGAAGAGCGGCTATTCCACCGGATGTCTCTCCGGAAGACGAAATGGAATGCCTACGCGGATTATTCCAAAACTTTTGGAACCCGAAAGAACTGATCATCTTTCTTAGGTGCATTTTTCAAAGCCTCATCGTGAGGGAGATGTTGCTTCACCTTGTCTTCGCGCAATACATTTACTTCGAAGCCCATCGTTGTAAGAGGCTCGACGCCGTCGGTGTTCACTTCTTTAAGTTTCTCCACCCAATCAACGATCTTCGTCATGTCCTCCATCATCTTCTCAGCGTCCTTTCCATCAAAGTCAAGGCGCGAAAGATGGGCGATCTTGTCAAGCATTGCGCGGTCAATCTTCATGATCCAGAGATTAAGTATTTCCTGAGCTCGTCGTCAATAATAGTGAATACCCTTTTTTTCAGGTCATCGATATCATCCAGCGTTAGTCCTATGGTCTTTACCGGCTCGTGGAAGATCACCTTGATAGGATGCCACCGCAGTACGAACTGATCAGGCGGTAAAATTATCCAATTATGCGGAATGGTGACAGGCACGATGGGAATTTGTTTTTCTATTGCTACGCGGAAAGCGCCATCCTTAAAACGCGCCATCACCGGATCTTTTTCTGTAATAATTCCTCCCTCTGGGAAAATGACAAGACTCTTTCCTTCCTCAATGGCCTTCATTGAACTACGCAGTGTATTCAACTTACTTCGCAGACTTGCCCGGTTGACAGTGATGTGCAGCTTGCGATACATGTAACCAAACAATGGAATATTCTCCATTTCACTCTTACCAACAAATATCGTGTTATACCGGTTGAGGCCAAGAGTAGGGATGTCCAGGTAGGAGAAATGATTCGGACAGAATATATACTGCCCTTTGCGATCCATCTTCCCCCGATATTCTGTTCGGAAAGGAAGGAATACAAAAATAAAGAGCAGACGCGCCCACCATCGGTTGATCCATCCTGTGAGCCGGAACTGGGACGGAAATAGAATAGGGATCATGAGCAAGGGTAAGAACAGGAAGAACAGCACGGCGAAGACGACGAGTCCGTAGCCTGTATGAATTACCCTCAGAATCTTCATCTACTTAAAACAACATTACCATTTAATGATGCATCTCTCATTCCGCAACAGCTCTGTCGCATTCTCCAGGTGAATGTGTGATTTTGCGTCATCCATCTCCTCCTTCACTTTGTTCTTTATCTCCTTCATTCTCATTGCTTCGATAAATCGTTTAACCTGTTCACGGTTCTCGAGAATGAGCCTCGGCACTTGTGTTGGTTTGTCATCATCACCTTTCGCGACCATGGTGAAGAAGCAAGAGTTCGTATGTTTGATCGTTCCCTTCTTTACATTCTGCGCCTCCACCCGAATTCCTACCACCATCGAAGAGTTGCCCACATGATTGACGGAGGCATGCAGGGAAACCAGTTCACCCACTTCAACAGGCTGAAGAAATTCAACTTTGTCTACCGATACCGTTACGCAATATGCTCCCGCATGCTTGCTCGCACACGCATACGCAACCTTGTCCATCAATGAAAGTAATATACCGCCATGAATCTTGCCTCCGAAATTGGCATAGGACGGGATCATCAGCTCAGTAATCGTGGTTTGGGATACTGACACAGGTTTGGATTCTTCCGTCATTGATGCAGGGTTAGGTACAGGGATTAAAGTTAATAATAACGACTAATAATTTTCTATACTACTGGTCCGTCAATGACTCATGCCAGCAATCTTCTCAAACGCAAATACATCGCGAACCCTGTCAGCGTAAGGCCGATCAACAATCCGTACCATATTCCATTGGGTCCGACACCCATCACGAAAGTAAGCCAGTAGCCCAAAGGAAGACCAACTACCCAATAGGATACGAAAATAAAAACAGAAGGAACGCGAACATCCTGCAGTCCGCGTAACGCTCCGTTACAAATGACCTGCAAGCCGTCGCTTAACTGGAACAATCCGGCAACGATTAGTAAAGATGATGCAATCGGGACAACTTCAGCGTCCTCCACATACAGCCATGGAAGGTGATGTCTGGCCAGTACAAAGATTAATGCGAACACTGACATCAGGATCAACCCCATTCCAAGAAGCGACCACGATGCGCGTCTCATGTTTTCCTTTTCCTGGCTTCCGAAGAAATACCCTATCCGAATGGTGGCCGCGGCAGCAAGACCAGCAGTGATCATGTAGCTGAGCGAGGCAAGATTAATGACGATCTGGTGAGCAGCCTGTGTCTTTGTTCCCAACCAACCCATCATTACAAGCGAAAGATCAAAGGCCGCGACTTCGAAAATAAACTGCAAACCACTGGGGATTCCAATGTTAAGCATCTTGCTGAAAAGAGATTTGCTGAAACCTGTCATCGAGAACCCGGCCCTGAATTTTTTAAATGGCCCGTGATAATACACATATAATGCGATAGCGACAGTCATGAATACACGCGAAATAAATGTAGCCCACCCGGCGCCAACCAGTCCGCGGGCTTCAAAACCGAAATGCCCGAAGATCATCCCATAGTTCAGGAAGATGTTAAGAACATTGGCCACCATCACCACTACCAGCGCTATTCGAGTATTGCCCAACCCTTCAGCAAACTGTTTGAAAGATTGGAAGATCAGTACGGGTACCAATGAAAAGGTGATGATCTCCAGGTACGGAATCGCGCCTTCGACAACCGCCTCATCCTGCCCTATATGGAAAAGTACACCTTTCCCGAAATAGATGACAGCCAAAAGGAAAAGGGCATTGATGACGTTGATAACCAACCCATGACGCAACGTTTGGGTTATACGCAGTTCGTTCTTTTCCCCGGCGGCCTCGGCTACAATAGTAGTGATGGCATAAGAAACGCCGATACCATAAAGAAGCAATACATTAAATGCAACGGTTGCCAGTCCCGCGGAAGCCAATGCAGTCGCGTCAATGTGGCCTACCATCACATTGTCGGAAACAGCCATTAACATATGACCGAGATTACTCAGCATCACCGGAACCGCCAGCTTAGTGTTCTCCCGGATGTGACTTCGAAGCGACTGGACTACCTCCATTCTTACAGCCCCTTTATTCTCGCCGCCATCAGCAGGCCCACCATACTCAGACTATCTGTGATCTTCCGGGTGCGCACCATTTCCAGAGCCTCTTTCAATGGAATACGTCTCGCCTTCAGATCAGCTTCCGTTTCTTCCAGCGCGCTTTCTCCCTGCGTAAGATCCTCCGCGAGAAAAAGGAACCCTTCTTCATCCGTCACCGAGTTCGAAGTATGAATCCGCGTAAGCAACGTCCATTTCTTCGCCGTTATTCCCGTCTCCTCCTTTAGCTCCCGTTTGGCGGCTTCCAACGGCTCTTCATCCAATGGACCTCCTCCTTCCGGAATCTCCCACGTAAACTCATCAATCGTATAACGGTACTGCCCCACAAGCCACGTGTCAAGATTCGTATCCAGTGCCACTATACCGATTGCTTTGTTTTTAAAATGAACCTTTCCGTAGATACCGCGCCCGCCGGCAGGATTGATCACCTGGTATTCGGTGACATTAATCCATTTATTGTCATACTTCTCCTCGGCGCCAAGCGTTTTCCAGGGGTTATCAGAATCGTTACCAGTAGCCATTGTTAATCAGCGTTCATGTTTCCGTTAGAATATTTTAGCGGAATTCCAAAGCTATTCATTTCTTTTAAAGTACACCGGCCCCTCCCGGCCAAATAAAAAAATCGGCGCCTCCTGTATGCTCGAATCACCTTAGCGGATTAAGTTTGTGCATGCTGCGGTCGTACTTTTCCAGAAAGCATATTGAAGCGGGTTGTGACGAAGCGGGACGCGGGTGCCTTGCAGGTCCGGTGGTCGCTGCCGCAGTGGTCCTTCCCAAGAAGTACAAACATCCCCTGCTCAATGATTCCAAACAACTGACCAGAGCAGAGCGCGATCTTTTACGCGTCGACATCGAGCGAGATGCCCTGGCGTGGGCCGTGGCTGAAGTCGGTAACGAAGAGATTGATAACATCAACATCTTAAAGGCCTCTTTCCTGGCGATGCACAACGCGATCGTGCAGTTAACAGTCACCCCATCACTATTACTCATCGACGGAAACAGGTTTACACCCTTCGAAGGAATACAGCATGAGTGCATTATCAAAGGTGATGGAAAATATTTGTCTATCGCCGCAGCTTCTGTGCTGGCCAAAACATATCGCGACGAGCTGATGTCCAGGCTTGCCGCACAATATCCTGGTTATGGATGGGAAACAAATATGGGCTATCCGACAGAGGCGCATCGGGATGGAATTCGTAAATTCGGAATAACTCCATACCATCGAAAGAGTTTCCAGCTTCTACCGGCCCAACTGGAGCTATTCGCCGAAGGTTCCTATGAAGTTTGTTGAATACCCCCACGAAGACACTTTCGACTACGAAGTTCGACGTACTTGTCGCAACTGCGGAGAAGAGTTCAGCGGCAGGTACTGCAACCGTTGTGGAGAAAAAGTAATCGTCGACGACGACCGTTCCCTGCCCGTTTTCTTACGGAAGATATTCCGAACCATTCCAATACTCGATAATAAGTTTACCAGGACACTGAGACTGATGCTCACCAGGCCTGGGTTCGTTGCCAGGAACTACGTCGACGGCAGAAGAATCCCTTTTGTGAATCCCCTGGCAATCTTCCTGGTGATCAACTTCCTCTATTTCTTTTTCCCTACTCATCAAACATTCAATTCCTCCCTTCGTACGCAGATGCACTTTCAGCTTCACAAGGAAACTGCTACTGATATGGTGGAACGTCACATCGCCGGACAGGGCATTACACTTGATGAGTTCACGGAAAACTATGACCTGCACGCCGCCAACGTCGCGAAGATGATGCTGGTAAGCTTCACACTCATTATGGCGCTGCCTTTCTGGATTGCCAACTCATCATCGGGACTGTACTTCCGCGATCATCTGCTGGTCTCCCTTGAGTTTTGCTCCATGTCGGTATTGATCAATAATCTCGTAATACCCTGGACGTGGATAGGGATCACAGGACTGTTCGGCTACTCACGACCTGAATCGAAAGAGCTCTTCAACCCGTTCATCAGCTTTGCACTGTTTGCTGCGGTGGGCCTTGCATTGTTCTACTTCAATGAAAGAAGAGTGTATGAGCAATCACGCAGACGCTCTGTCTTCCTTTCCTTTCTCTTGCTTGCCGGATTATTCATATCCCTGCATCTCTATTACGGCGTAGTGTTCTTCGTCAGTATGTGGACGCTCTAACTCCTTTGCTATATTTGTCCGATGTGTCTTATCTTCCTTGCTGTCAACCAACACCCTCGTTACAAGCTGATCGTCGCTGGCAACCGCGATGAATTTTATGCGCGAAGAACAGCGGCGGCACACTTCTGGGAAGATCATCCTGGTCTTCTTGCAGGACGCGATCTCGAAGCAATGGGTACCTGGCTTGGTATGAACCGCGCAGGAAAGATCTCCATGCTGACAAATTTTCGTGACCTCTCGAACATCAAAGCGGCTGCGCCTTCCCGGGGAAAACTTGTATCGGATTTTCTTATCAACGATGAAAGCCCTGAGTCATATATCCGGACAGTCGCGGCACAGGGTGCTTCATACAATGGCTTCAACCTGATCAACGGTACGGCACATGACCTTTGGTATTATTCAAACTATGGCGCGGGCCCCGTTCGTTTGCAAAACGGTCTCTACGGGATCAGTAATCACTTACTGGATACGCCCTGGCCTAAAATAGTACGCGGTAAGGAAAAGATGAAGGCAGTGCTCACTGAACCGCACCCAGACCCTGAGGAGATGTTCCGTATTCTCTATGATGAAGAGGTCGCCCAGGACCAGGACCTTCCCCACACTGGTCTTACCATTGACCGTGAACGCGCGCTGAGTGCGATGTTCATCAAGACCAATGGATATGGTTCACGTTGCACCACCGTTATCATGATCGATCACGACGATGATGTTGTCTTCAAAGAACGTGTTTTCGATACCACTAGCTTCACTTTTGAGACGAATACCTTCAATTTCAGGATAGCGAATGCGCAACAAAGCTGATTCTGATTTCCAGTGATCTTTACTATCTTCCTGGCTTTCACGAACCGATGGGAAAGAAAGATAATACACCGTTATTGCTAAAAGTAGTCCGTTGGCTCTTTCCGCGGCTCGAAAAGTTTGCCCCGGCACTCGCACATCGTTATTTCCTGAAGATCTTTTTCACTCCTCTTCGGTACAAGACGCCCGACAAAGAGCATCTGGCCCAAACGTACGCGCGGGAGTTCAGGTTTGCCGCTGCAGGGAAAGAGGTACAAGGATACGAGTGGGGCGAAGCAGGACGTCCATATATTTTGCTTATCCACGGTTGGGCTGGACGCACAACACAGTTTCGCCGGTTCGTCAAGCCACTCATTCAGTCCGGTTTTCGCATCATAGGGTTTGACGGTCCGGCGCATGGTCGATCCTCCGGGAAACGTACCTCCATTGATGAATTCGCCGAAACAATGAAAGTGATATTCGCCTCGCACGGCGAACCCGCAGGAGTTCTCGCTCACTCTTTCGGCGGAGTGGCAGCATTGTACGCTATCGTGAATGGCCTTCCGATCCGAAGGCTTGTAAACATCGCAAGTCCCAGCATTGGGGACGAGGTGATCAAAACCTATCTGTCAGCGGTGAATGGCTCGTGGAGCACAGGAGAGTTCTTCAAGTCGCATGTACTCAAAACTACAGGTAAAACCTTTGACGAGTTCTCAGCTCTTCATTTCGTAAAACACCTGCCGCATGAGGTCGATCTTTTGCTGGTGCACGATGAGAACGACAGGGAGGTCGCCATAAAACACGCGGAGAAATTAATAAAGGCCTATCCTCAGGCGGCGCTGATCCGCACCCGGAAGCTTGGACATACGAGGATCCTGAAAGATGACGAGGTTATCCGCAGGATTGTAACATTTCTAAGGGACAAAGCGTCGGCGAAATAGGTAATTTTAGCCCTCCCATCGAAAAAAGGGCGGCCCGACTGTAATAGGAAGTAGAAATAAGCAACTTATTATTCAATTTACGTTTTAGTGACAGACAACCATGCTATGAATATTATCGAAACCAAGCATATCTCAAGGGTCTATAAGATGGGTACCAACATCGTGAACGCCCTTCAGGATGTGACGATTTCAATCAGGAAAGGGGAATATGTGGCGTTTATGGGCCCTTCCGGCTCCGGAAAGTCGACCTTGATGAACATCGTGGGATGTCTGGATACGCCAACTTCCGGAACCTACATGCTGAACAATCAGATGGTCAGCGAGATGACCGAGAACGAACTGGCGGAGATCAGGAACAAGGAAATCGGTTTCGTGTTTCAGACGTTCAACCTCCTGCCTCGCGCCTCCGCACTGGAGAATGTGGCGCTTCCCCTGATCTATGCAGGTTACAGCAAGGCTGATCGAAACGAGAAAGCCATGGAGGCTCTCAAAAGCGTTAACCTTGAAGATCGACACCACCACAAACCCAACGAACTTTCCGGTGGTCAGAGACAGCGTGTAGCCATTGCGCGCGCTCTTGTAAATGATCCCTCAATTATCCTCGCCGATGAGCCTACCGGTAACCTGGATACAAAAACATCTTACGAGATCATGAAGTTGTTCCAGGACCTTCATGACAAGGGCAACACGATCATCATGGTGACCCACGAAGATGACATCGCTCACTATGCGCACAGGATCATCCGCCTCCGCGACGGTCTCGTAGAATGGGATCGCCCCAATGAAAATATCACGCGAAGCGAAGTGATGACCTCATCCCATTAGGAGTTTATCAATTAATACTACTGTCGGATTTCTTATCTTCGAACCATTCGAAACAAAATGGATCGTGCATGAAAATCTATACAAAAACCGGTGACCAGGGTACGACTGCATTATTCGGAGGTAAACGTGTTTCGAAAGCAGACCTGCGCATAGAAACGTATGGAACGGTGGATGAACTGAACGCGTGGGTAGGAGTACTGCGTGATCAGCCTGTGAACGAAAAACGAAAGGACATCCTCGTTGAAATCCAAGACCGCCTTTTTACCATCGGCTCTATCCTGGCAACAGAACCCGGTAATACAAAAGTGAAGATCCCCTCGTTGCTGGAGGAGGATGTCGCCGTCCTCGAAAAGGAAATGGATCAGATGGATACCCGACTGGAGCCCATGCGCTTCTTTGTCCTTCCCGGTGGGCACCCGTCGATTTCCTTCGGCCATGTCTCAAGAACTGTATGCCGCAGGGCCGAACGCCTTATAATCAGTTTACACCAGCAGGAGCCCGTGGATAGCCTGGTCGTCAAATACATGAACAGGCTGTCTGACTATCTGTTCGTCCTTTGCCGGACCATGACCGCAGAATTAAATGCGGAGGAGACCCCCTGGAAGCCCCGCGTGTAGAATATTGTCCTGCCTTCCTTCCGTTTATCAAATACAATTCGGAATTACCTAACGGATGTTAGTGGATTGGTTTTAAACATTAACTTTAGGGTGAAAACTTATTAACCATGACTGCAACGCTCAAGCTGAATATCGAGCGGGTTTTGACATCTCGCCTTACCGCGACTGATTTAGAAAACCTGCCTTTCGGAATGGTCTATACCGACCACATGTTCATGTGCGATTTCGAAAATGGTCGATGGCAAAACGCGCGCATTATTCCGTTCAGCTACCTGCCCATGAGTCCGGCAAGCCCGGCAATTCACTATGGTCAGTCCATCTTCGAAGGAATGAAAGCCCATCGTTCGAAGAATGATGAGATACTCCTTTTTCGACCACACGATCATTGGAAACGCCTGAATATTTCTGCTGAGCGGATGTGCATGCCGTTGCTTCCGGAAAACATCTTTATGGATGGGCTGAGAGAATTAATCAGTCTGGATCGCGACTGGGTGCCGGCGAAAGAAGGCTCATCTCTTTATATCAGGCCATTCATGTTTTCTGCCGATGAATACATCGGGATCCGCCCGTCGCAAAGGTTCACATTCATGATTATTCTAAGTCCAACAGCGGCCTATTACGCTGCTCCGGTACGTGTTAAGATTGAGGAGCATTACACGCGCGCTGTCGCAGGCGGAACCGGATTTGCAAAGGCCGGAGGAAATTACGGAGGAGCAATCTATCCTGCTAAACTTGCGCAGGATCAGGGGTTCCAGCAGCTGATATGGACCGACGGGAAAGAACACAGATACATAGAAGAATCGGGAACAATGAATGTGATGTTTGTTGTCGACGATGTACTGATCACACCAGCATTGAGCGATTCCATTCTCGCAGGCATTACACGTGATAGCGTCCTTACGCTTGCAAGAAGCTGGGACATGAACGTGGAGGAGAGAAAGATTGAGGTGTCGGAAATCATCGATGCAGCCCGGTCAAATCGACTGAAGGAAGCCTTCGGTGTAGGAACAGCCGCGAGGATCGCTCCGATTAGTGCTATCGGTTTCCGTGAAGAAGTCTTTGATTTGCCTCCCGTTGAAACGCGGACATTCTCTCAGAAAGTTGTAAAAGCGCTCACGGCAATTCAGTACGGTGCGGCGACAGATGATCGTGACTGGATCTGGAGGATCTAAAAAGACGACGGCGTCAACTTTTGTGAGCGGCGGATCATCCTAAGTAAAACTTCTTACTTTTAAGAATGCGAACATTCCGCTGTATTCTGTTAATCCTTCTTTCAATAACTTCTCTTTCGACCGATGTGTTCGCGCAAAAGCAATTGATCGTATTGAAGAAAGAAAAAGTTCTTCTACGTCTTTATCCCGGCGACGAAATTATTTTTTCACTCAAGGGGTCGAAGAAGATCAGGAAGAGCTATGTGAATAATCTTTACGATACCGCTGTGGTCGCACACCAGGATGTGATTCCCTATCACAAGATCGACCGGATCTATTTCAAGAGGAGTAACCTCATGAATGTTGTCGGAGGTCTCCTGGTTACAGGGGGCGTTGGATACTTTTTGATTGACCAGATAAACGTGAACCTCGTTCAGAAAGAAGGAGCAAGCCTGGATGACAATGTTACCATTTCATCAGCAGTCATGCTTGGCGCCGGCCTTCCTATGCTACTCACCAAAAGAAATCATGCACGCATCGGCGGACGCTACCGCATCCTTACTGTAGACAAAGGATCCGGTTTCTATATGCCGGACATGCGAAAGAATATGGATGACTTCGACTAGTTCGAGATCCGGTAAGTCAATCCGGCAGACACCACACCTGCGAAAGATTTCCCTGCGACCTGATACTCTTTCGAATACAGAGGACTCAGAAAATATTGCCCATCTGCTTCAACGCCGAGTCGTCTTGTAAGAGCATAGCTGACCGCGAGCTTGGAACCTGCAAGGACCTTTGTTGTGCCGCCTTCCCTATCGGTACTAAGCAGATTGCGTTGTTCAACTTTAGACGATTCATTCAGCAGGAAGGTAGTCACAAAACCCGCGCTCAACTGAACACGTTCACCAGCAAACGATCTTCCCACAAGCACCGGCACCTGCAGCCAGATAAGCCTTGCATTCTCAACTACCGGTCTCCGCGTCTCTTCAATGTTGATGAGCTCAACATCCTTCCATCGCATTGTTCCAGGACCGTTCACTCCCGAACCGATAGCCCCATAAATACTTCCCATGGGATAACCGACTATGAAACCTTCTCCGGGCAGTTCCACTTCAGAGCCTGTCGGTATTTCAAAATCCGGTAGTTCGATAGAAACTGAACGACTGAAGTTTAACACGGTGATATTTATCCCGGACCGAAGGAAATACTTTCCTCCAATGCTGATGTCTCCCGAACCGAAGACCGAAAAGCCGTTACCGCTTCCGTAGGTTTCCGTAAGTGTTGGTTTCGGACGGACCACATTATAATAGCCCAGAGATGGAGGCAATTCAGGCAAGGGGAAAGTTTTCGTAACCGATCCGATCATCGTATGGTTAACGTTTGCCCCAACGCGAAAATTCTTGATCTGTGCCTGACTGGCGAGGGTGGCTGACAGAGCCAGTAAGATCACTGGAATAGCGATTCTAAACATAAAAGCAACGGTTTTAGACAGATACGAAGATAATCAAAATCCGGAAAAGCGGCGCGGTACGATTTTCTTCTTCTGAAGATGAGAATTCGGGTATATTTGCGCCTTAAAATCCCTGAAAATGACCACAGATCAATTGAAGGATTTAAAGGCTCGTGTTAATGCCTTGAGGGGGTATCTTTGACTACGACCGTAAAATCCTTGAAGTAAAAGACGAAGAATTAATCACCCAGCAGGCTGATTTCTGGAATAATCCGAAACAGGCCGAGGTGATTCTGAAGAATATCCGGATGAAAAAGATCTGGACCGATGCTTTCGAAAATGTTCGTAAGCTGGTCGAGGATCTTGAAGTACTCAATGAATTCCACGAGGCGGGTGACGTCGGCGACGAAGAACTCGACCGCGAATATGAAAAGGTCAGCAAGGCCGTGGAGGAGGTTGAATTCAAGAAGATGCTCAGCAAAGAGGAAGATCAGCTGAGCGCGGTAATTGAAATCAACCCTGGAGCGGGTGGAACGGAAAGCAACGACTGGGCTGACATGCTCAACCGCATGTATATCATGTGGGGTGAAAAGAACGATTACAAAGTTACGCAGGTTGATTATCAGGCCGGTGATGTAGCCGGAATCAAGAGTGCTACACTCGAAATTGAAGGTCCGTTCGCGTATGGAAAACTCAAAAGCGAGATCGGTGTCCACCGACTGGTAAGGATCTCTCCCTTCGACTCCAATGACCGCCGCCATACTTCATTTGCCTCTGTGTTCGTCTATCCGAAGGTTGACGACTCAATCGAAATTGAAGTCAATGCAGCCGATGTGGAGATCCAGACCTCACGTTCCGGTGGAGCCGGCGGACAAAACGTCAACAAGGTTGAAACGAAAGTTCAACTCACTCACAAGCCAACAGGTATCGTCATTGTTTGCCAGGTCGAACGTTCGCAGCACGCGAACCGCGAGAGAGCGATGCAGATGTTGAAGTCGAAACTCTACCAGCTGGAGATTCAGAAACGCAATGCGGAACGCGACAAGATCGAAGCAGGTAAAATGAAGATTGACTTCGGCTCGCAGATCAGAAACTACGTCCTGCATCCGTACAAACTTGTGAAGGATGCGCGCACTGGCGTTGAGCGTCACGATGCGCAGTCTGTTCTCGACGGTGACCTTGATGATTTCATTAAGGCATTTCTCCTTGGAGCCCAGGAAACGCAGAAGTCATAAGCTGTCAGG